>SDZP01000131.1 GCA_004144935.1 Caulobacteraceae bacterium
TCCCGGCTCGAGCGGCGGGCGGCTGCTGATCGCCCCGACCCGGATCGAAGGGCTGTCGCCGCAGGATCTGCCCTACCGGGTGCGGCTCACCGTCGACGCCGTCCCCAGCAGCAGCGCCACCCAAAGGGCCGGCTCCGTCTTCAGCCCCATGTAGCCCGCCGCCCCGAATCCGAAGGCGACCGGAGCCCAGAGACGCCAGCGGAGCCGCTGGGCCATCACCTCTTCGAGCGGAGAGGGACCGCTCCGAATCCATGTGCTAAGACGCCCGCCCCACCGTGCGCCCCGAGATCCGATGTCCTCCACGACCCCCGTCGTCACTCGGTTTGCCCCCTCGCCCGCCGGCCTGCTCTCCATAGAAGGGGCAAGGACGGCGTTGTTCAACTCCCTGTATGCCCGCCACACCGGCGGCCGCTTCCTGCTGCGCATCGAGGACACCGACAGCGACCCGGCGACCCAGGCCAATGTGAAGGTCATCCTCGATGGTCTGCGCTGGCTGGGCCTGACCTGGGACGCCGAGCCCGTCTCCCAGCTGGCCAGGGCGGAACGCCATCGCGAGGCGGTGCGCCAGCTGCTCGACACCGGCATGGCCTACCGCTGCTGGCTGTCCGGTGAAGCCCTGGCCGCCGCCAAGGAAGCCGCCCACGCCGCCGGCCACGCCCTGCGCTCGCCCTGGCGGGAGAGGACGCCGACGCCCGCCGATCTCGCCGCGCCGCACGTCATCCGCTTCAAGGGGCCCCGCAGCGGCGACGTGGTGGTTCATGACCTGATCCAGGGCGACGTCAGGTTTCGCAATCGCGACCTCGAGGACCTGATCCTGGCGCGGGTCGATGGCGTGCCGGCCTACAATCTCGCGGTGATCGTCGACGACCACGACATGGGCGTCACCCACGTCATCCGCGGCGACGACCATCTCGGCAACGCCGCCCGCCAGACGCTGCTGTACGAGGCGCTGGGCTGGACGGCGCCGGCTTTCGCCCATGTGCCGAAGATCGGCAAGGAGGCCGACGCCAAGGCCGCCCGCCGCACCGGGACACGCCCCCTGGGCGAACTGGCGGCGCTGGGCTATCTGCCCGAGGCGCTGCGCAACTACCTGGCCCTGCTCGGCTGGAGCCCTGGCGACGACCTGCTGTTCACCGACGACCAGGCGGCCGACCGGTTCGATGTCGCGGATGTGAACAAGACCCCCGCGCGCTTCGACTGGGGGACCCTGAACACCATCAACGCCCATTACATCGCCCACGCCGACGACAGCCGCCTGGCGGCCCTGGTTGCCGACATCCAGGGGCGGCGCGGCGCTCCCCTGGACGCGGCAGGGACGGCCCGCCTGACCGGGGTCGTGGGACGCCTCAAGCATCGGGCCGAGACCTTGGTTGAGCTGGCCGATCTCACCGTCGGCGAGACCACCTAGGTTACTGATTCTATTCAACAAACGTTCTGACCGGAGTCGACCCGGCACAGGCCTGGCCGTCGTCCACAGGCGAGCCCCCGCGCCTGCCTCGAGACTCTGGCGGCGGGCCGTGATCTGGCCTGCCGGCCCAGCCATGTCGCCAGACTGGACAGGCTCGCGGCCACCTTGGCGGTCCGGATGTTGCGCCGCATCATCGCGGCGGCCGCCGATGGCCCCGAGGTGAGCACGACCGAAGCAACCTTGGCGGCTCAAAGACAACCAGCCGCATCGAGGATGCGCTTTCGTCCGGCAAATGAGACGCTATAAGGCTCCCAAACAGACGTTTTACCTACCCTCTTGAAAGGACCGGGCCGCATGGCTGACAAGGCGACGCTGACCATCGGTGACCAGACCTACGACCTTCCCATCCTGAAGGGGACGACCGGCCCCGACGTGATGGACGTCCGCAAGTTCTACGCGGACTCCGACCTCTTCACCTTCGATCCCGGCTTCACCTCGACGGCCAGCTGCGAAAGCAAGATCACCTACATCGACGGTGACGCCGGCATCCTGCTGCACCGCGGCTACCCGATCGACCAGCTGGCCGAGCAGTCGAGCTTCCTGGAGGTCTGCTACCTCCTGCTGCACGGCGAACTGCCCAATGCCGCCGAGTTCGAGAAGTTCGACCACAACATCACCTACCACACGATGCTGCACGCCCAGTTCGACCGCTTCTTCGAAGGCTTCCGCCGCGACGCCCACCCGATGGCGATCATGACCGGCGCGGTCGGCGCCCTGTCGGCCTTCTATGCCGACAGCATCAACGTCGACGACGCCCGCGAGCGCGAAATCTCCGCCCACCGCCTGATCGCCAAGATGCCGACCATCGCGGCGCGGGCCTTCAAGTACCACATGGGCCAGCCCTTCGTGTCGCCGCGCAACAACCTCTCCTACTCGGAGAACTTCCTGCGCATGTGCTTCGCGGTGCCGGCCGAGGACTGGGTTCCGAACCCGATCCTGACGCGGGCCATGGACCGCATCTTCATCCTGCACGCCGACCACGAGCAGAACGCCTCGACCTCGACGGTGCGCCTGGCCGGCAGCTCGGGCGCTCACCCGTTCGCCTGTATCGCCGCCGGCATCGCCTGCCTCTGGGGCCCCAGCCACGGCGGCGCCAACCAGGAAGCCCTGGAGATGCTCGAGGAGATCGGGACGGTCGACAAGATCCCCGAGTTCATCGAGGGGGTGAAGGCCCGCAAGTACAAGCTGATGGGCTTCGGCCACCGCGTGTACAAGAACTTCGATCCCCGGGCGACCATGATGCAGAAGACCTGCCATGAGGTGCTCGGCGAGCTGGGCATCAACGACCCGCTGCTGGAAGTGGCCATGGAGCTGGAGAAGATCGCCCTCTCCGACCCCTACTTCATCGAGCGCAAGCTGTATCCGAACATCGATTTCTACTCGGGCATCACCCTGCGGGCGATGGGCTTCCCGTCGAAGATGTTCACCGTGCTGTTCGCCCTGGCGCGCACTGTCGGCTGGATCAGCCAGTGGAAGGAAATGTTCGAGGATCCGGCCCGCAAGATCGGCCGCCCGCGTCAGCTCTACACCGGCGAAACGCAACGCGACTACGTCGCCATCGACAAGCGCTAGAGCCGGACCGGCGTGGTGCGGATCGCGCCCATCACGCCAGACCAGCTGCCGGCCCTGACGCTGGCGCTGTGCGACATCCTGATCGAGACGGTGGGGCTGGGAGCCAGTGTCGGGTTCCTGGCCCCCTTGTCTTTGGACGAGGCGCGAGCGTTCTGGAGCGGCATCTGCCAGGCGCTGGCCCGGGGCGACCGGCTGATGTGGGGCGCCTGGGCGGATGAGGCCCTGGTCGGGACGGTGCAGATCGTCGTCGGCATGCCGGGCAATCAGCAGCATCGGGTGGACCTCGTGAAACTGATGACCCTGCCGTCGGCCAGGGGCGGCGGCATCGGCGCCGCGCTGACCCTGGCGGCGGAGGCGGAGGCGGCGCGGCGGGGCAAAACGCTGGTGGTGCTGGACACGGTGGCCGGCAATCCGGCGCAGCGGCTGTATGAGCGGTTGGGCTATGAGGCGGCGGGGGTCATTCCGGACTATGCCCGGTCCAGCGCCGGGCCGCTGGAGGCGACCTGCCTGATGTACAAGCGGCTGGGTTAGCGAAGCGGCGACCAGTATATCACGGATCAGGCTGTCGACCCTTTAGATTCAACATAACCTGTTGAATTTGCGTTATATTATCATTGGGTTCGAGGCACGAAACGATGGCATAGGCGTTGAGGTTTGGTAGTGGTCGCGTAGGGAAAACCTTGGCGCCGCATAGGGGTAAAATGCCAACTCGCGGCAGGGCGTCGGACAGAGCTCGGTCAGAGGGCGGCGAAGACAGCTGGAAGCCGATGGATATGTCTAGACATATTCACAGACCGCGCTCGGCAAGCAGTTTCAGCACCGCGTCGGCGGCCAGTTCGGCCGGGTCGACCTGGGGGCGGCCCATCCTGGCGACGGCGTCGAACTGGGCTTCGATCTGGCCCTGGCGCAGGGTTTCGTCGTCCAGGCGCTCGGCGACGGCGGCGGCCAGCATTGGCCCGTTGCAGTCGGTCTGCAGCAGTTCGGGGGCGACCATCTCCTGAGCGGCGATGTTGAACATGGTGACCCAGGGCGACTTGAAGACCAGCATGGCCAGCCGGTAGCTGACCGGGCCCAGCCGATAGGCGACGACCATCGGACAGCCGGCCAGGGCCAGTTCGGTGGTGACCGTCCCGCTGCAGGCCAGGGCCACCGTGCCGGCGACGAAGGCGTAGTCCTTGAGAGTCGGGTCCTCGATCATGTGGACCGGGAAGGGCCAGGCGGCGACGCGGTCCCGGACCAGGTCCGCCACCGTCGAGGCCAGCGGCAGAACTATCTGCAGCCCGGGCCGCTCGGCCTTCAGCCGCCGGATGGCGTCCTCGAAATGCGGGAAGACGTGCTTGATCTCGGCCGGACGGCTGCCGGGCAGGACCAGCAGGATGGGATCGGCCGGGCCGGCCCCGATGTGGGCGCGCAGCCGGGCCGGATCGGCGCTCGAGAAATCACGGATCAGGGTGGGGTTGCCGACGGTGGTGACGGCCAGGCCCTCTCGCTCGAACCAGGGCGCATCGAAGCCGTGGATGGAGAGCAGGTGGTCGACGGACCTGGCCAGGGTCTTCGCCCGTCCCGGACGGCTGGCCCAGACCTGCGGGCCGACATACTTGATCAGCGGCATGCCGGGGAACAGCCTGCGCAGGGCGTGGGCGACGCGGAGGGTGAAGCCCCAGCTGTCGATCAGGACGGCGATGTCGGGCTTTTCCCGGGCCGCCAGGGCCGCCGTCTCGGCCACCCGGCGCTTGACCATCGGCAGGGCGCGGACGCCCTCGATGATGCCGAGGATGCTGAGCTGGGCGATGTCGAAAGGGCTTCGCACCCCCTGCTCCGCCATCTTCTGGCCGCCGACCCCGACGAAGCGGACGCCGTCGCCGAGCCGGGCCTTGAGGGCGAGGGCCAGGCCGGCGCCTAGGGAATCGCCGGAGGCCTCGGCGGCGACCAGCATGACGGTCAGAACCCGGGTCACGGGACCCTGTGCTCAACACCCAGCACAAACAGGCCGAACTCGTCGGCGCATGCAATGACGGCCTCCCGGTCGACGATCAGCAGCCGACCCGCCTCCCCCACCACCCCGGCCAGCCCGGCCTTGGCGGCGCCGCGGATGGTGGCGACGCCAATGGTCGGCAGGTCGACGCGCAGTTCCTGGATCGGCTTGGGCGCCTTGGCCAGCACGCCCTTGAAGGCGCCCGGCTGTCCGCGCAGGGCGACCGGCAGGTCGGCGACCCGGCGCAGCATGGAGTCGGTCCCCTCCTGGGCCTCGACGGCCAGCACCAGGCCATTGCAGACAACGGCGCCCTGGCCGACGTCGAGACGGCCGATCTCGCGAGCCACCTCGAGCGCGCGTTCGATATCCGGGCGATGCTCGGGCGCGGGTCCCTGACGCCCGAGCAGGCCAAGCGGCAGGGTCATGGCCCCGACCGCCTCCTGCACGCCCTCGATGGCGAAGCCCTCCCTGGCGAACTCGTCCAGGATGCGGCGCAGCAGGGCGTCGTCGCCGTGGCGCGCGGCGGCGATGATGCCCGGCAGGGCGGCGACGCCGCGCATGTCGGGCTTGAGCGCCGAGAAGTCCGGCCGGGCCACGACGCCGGCGAAGCAGACCGCCTCGCACTGCTCGCGCTTCAGCACCTTGAAGGTCTTGCCCAGTTCGGCGATGCCGATCTCTTCCGACGGGTGACCGAGGGTGGCGTCGTCGGCGATCCCCTTGAGACGGATGACGAAATAGGGCCGGCCGGCCCGTCGGCAGTGGTCGGCGATCTCGGCCGGCAGGCCTCCGGCCCCCGCGATCAATCCCAGCTTCTTCACGGCTTCAAGTCTCGCGGCGGGGCAGGCAGAGGGCGCGGTTGGCGTCAACGCGGATGAAATCGAGGATCTCGACCACCTCGGGGATGTCGGAGTAGCTCTCGGCCACGTCTTCCAGCCGTTCCTGGAACGTGCCCTCGTCGGCGAACAGCAGGCGGTAGGCGGCGCGCATGGCGTTGATCCGCTCCCGATCGAAGCCCCGGCGCTTGAGGCCGATCAGGTTGAGACCTTCGAGGTGGGCGTGATTGCCCCACACCGAGCCGTAGGGGATGACGTCCTTGGTGACGATGCCGCCGCCGCCGATGAAGGCCGAACGGCCGATGCGGCTGAACTGATGCACGGCCGCCAGGCCACCGAGGAAGACGAAGTCGGCCACCTCGGCATGGCCGCCGATGGCGACGCTGGGGGCCAGGGTGACCCGGTTGCCGATCACCGCGTCATGGCCGACATGGACGCTGACCATGAACAGGCAGTCGTCGCCGACCCGCGTCACGCCGTGGCCCATCACCGTGCCGGTGTGGATCGAGACGTTCTCGCGGAAGATGTTTCGCGCCCCGACGTCGAGCCGGGTCGGTTCGCCCTTGTGCCCCAGATGCTGCGGCGGACCGCCGAGGTTGACGAAGGGATGCAGGATGCAGTCGTCGCCGAGCGTCGTGACGCCCTCCAGCACCACATGGCTGCGCAGTTGGCAGCCATTGCCCAGGGTGACGTCCGGCCCGACCATGCAGAAGGGGCCGATCTCGACCCCCTGGCCCAACTGCGCCCCGGGATCGACGATGGCGGTGGGATGGATCGTGGTCATTTGGCGTCCGCGGACATGGCGGTGAACTCGGCCTCGGCGCAGACCTTGCCGTTGACCAGGGCCTTGCCCTTGAACTTGAAGATGTCGCCGCGGGCGCGGGTCACCTCGACATGCATGTTCAGCACGTCGCCCGGCCGCACCGGGCTGCGGAACCGCACGCCGTCGATCGACATGAAGTAGATGATCTTGCCGGCGATATCGATATTCAGCGACTTGGACATCATGATCGCGCCGGTCTGGCCCAGGGCCTCGACGATCAGCACGCCCGGCATCACCGGGTGGCCCGGGAAATGGCCCTGGAAGAAGGGCTCGTTGAAGGTCACGCACTTGATTCCGACGATGGACTCGCTGGGCTTGAACTGTTCGCAGCGGTCGACGAGCAGGAAGGGGTAGCGGTGCGGAAGCCGGGACAGGATCTCACCGATGTCGATGGTGTCGCCGGCGGCCGCTTGTTCAGTGCTCATGATTTGGTGGTTCCCTTCCGGCGGGCCGCGTTGGCGACCCAGGCCGTCTCCCTCAAGAATTCCCGGACCGGCCGCCCGGGATAACCGGTCCAGACCTCGCCGGCCGGGACCTTTCGAATGATACCCGAGCCGGCCCCGATGCTGGCGCCGTCGCCGACTTCCACATGGTCAGCCAGACCGGCGCGCCCCCCGAACATCACCCCGTCGCCGATGACGGCGCTGCCGGAGATGCCGACGAAGCCGGCCAGCAGACAGTTGCGGCCGATGCGGACGTTGTGGGCGATGTGGACCAGGTTATCGATCTTGGTGTTCTCGCCGATCACGGTGTCCTCGTAGGCGCCGCGATCGATACAGCTGTGGGAGCCGACGGTCACGTTGTCCTGCAGGATGACCCGCCCGAACTGCGGGACATCGACCACCCCGGTCGGGCCGCCGGCGGCGCCGAATCCCGCTTCACCGATGACCACGCCCGCATGGAGGCGGACATTGTCGCCGATCAGGGCGAAGCCGATGACGGCCTGAGGGCCGACCCGGCAGTTGCGGCCGATGCTGACTCCCGGGCCGATCACCACCCCGGGCCCGATATGGCTGCCCTGGCCGATCCGCGCGCCCGGACCGATGACGACGCCGGGGCCGACCACGACATCGGCCTCCAGCACCGCCGTGGCGTCGATCCAGTCGCCTGTCGGCGGCTGCAGGATGGGTTGGCAGAGGGCGTCGGCCGTGACGGCCCAGGAGGCCTGGGGGTGACGGGTCTCTAGGGCGATGCAGCCCTCGGGAACAGCGGCGACGAGGGCTTCGGGAACGAAGCAGGCCCCGGCGCCCGTGGCTTCAAGCCTGGCCAGCCACTTGCGGTCGGTGGCGAAGGCGACGGCGGCGCCGGTGGCGCGATCGAGCGTCGCGGGCTCGGCGATCATGAGATCGCCGGGCCCGGAGGCGATCCGGGCGCCGGTCAGTTCGGAAATCTGCCTGAGGGAAAGCGGCCTCAGGGCCTGGAAGAAACGGGGATCGGGCATCAATTCCTCGAACCCGACCCCTGAATCTCAGGTGAGCCGGATCAGTTGGTCTTCGGCTTCGGCGCGGCCGCGGCGGCCGGAGCCGGGGCGGGAGCCGGAAGTTTGCCCAGCACCTTGTAAGCCACAGGGACACTCTGCCCCTTGGCGTTGGCCGCCGCAACCACGGCCGAGGTGATGTCCATCGCCGGGTTGTAGACGACGACCGAGCTGTCGGGCAGCAGGATGCTGCACTGCTTGGCCTGGTAGGCCTGGATGACCAGCGGATCCATCATCCGCGAGAAGGCGCCGAGCGCCTCGTTGCGGGTGCGCTCCAGCTCGGCCTGACGCAGTTCCAGACGGCCCTGCAGGTTGCCGGCTTCCGAATCGAGGTCCAGCTTGGTCTTGTTCAGGGCCAGGCCGTCGGCGTCCGGCTTGCGGGCGTCTTCGGCGAACTTCTTCTGCTTGGCCTGCAGCGAATTGCTGGCGTTGGTCAGCTCATAGGTGACGTTGTTCTTCATCACGTTGAGGCTTCCCAGCAGCCCCTTGCCGGCGTTCGAGGTCTCGAGCGCGGTGCCGATGTTCCAGATGCAGATGCCGCCCGTGGCCGGCA
>SDZP01000132.1 GCA_004144935.1 Caulobacteraceae bacterium
CAGCTTGACCTGCAGCACGCCGATCTGGGCCTCGGACTGATGGACCCGGGCGCGGGCGCTGGCGACGGCCAGATCCTGGCCCGCCAGGAAGACGACGATCCGCGCCTGGCCGTCGCCAGCGCCCGCGCCCGGGTCCATCAGTCCGAGGCCCAGATCGGCGTGCTGCAGGTCAAGCTGAGCGCCGCCCGTCGCGAATACGCCCGGCTGGAAGGCCTGCAGGCCAGCAACTTCGTGGCCAAGCAGCGCATGGACCAGAAGATGGACGAGATCCGCGACTGGGAGGCCCAGATCGGCGCCCAGCGGGCCGATGTCGCCACCGCCCGCGCCGCCCTGCGCGAGGCCGAGTACGCCCAGGAACTGACCGTCATCCGCGCCCCAGCCAACGGCCGCATCGCCCGCCGCTATGCCAATCCAGGCGCCGGCGCCTCGACCCTGAACGTCTCGACGATGTTCGACCTCGAGCCGAACACCGCCCGCATCGTCCGCGCGGAGATCGTCGAAGCCGACATCCCCAACGTCCGCGACGGCCAGGAGGTCGAGATCACCCCAGAATCGGATCCGGGCAAAGTCTATGTCGGCCGGGTGCTGCGCCGGGCGGGCGTGTTCGGGGCCCGCAAGCTGGCCTCCGACGATCCCAGCCAACGCAGCGATGAGCGAGTGGTCGAGGTCGTCGTCTCCGCCGACGGCGCGCCGCTGCTGGTCGGCCAGCGGGTGCTGGTCAAGTTCATGAAGCCGGGCTTCAAGGCCGGGGCGGCGCGCGCCAAGCCGAAGACGGACGCGGCGAAAAAGTAGTGTTCCTTCTCCCGCTTGTCGGGAGAAGGTGGCCTCCGAAGGAGGTCGGATGAGGGCAGCGCCGACGGTGGCCGATTTCCACCGTGGCGTTCCTCTCGTCGTTTAAAGCCGGCGCTGCCCTCATCCGGCGGCTGCGCCGCCACCTTCTCCCCACCAGCGGGAGAAGGGTAGGATCGCACCATGCGCAAACGTCTCGATCTCCTGCTTGTCGACCTCGGCCTGTTCGATAGCCGGGCCAAGGCCCGCGCCGCCATCGAGGCGGGCGGGGTGAGCGTCGATGGACGGGCGGCCACGAAGGCCTCTCTGGCCGTGGAGGAGGGCGCCGAAATCAGCGCCGTGGCGGCGCACCCCTACGTCGGTCGCGGGGCGCTGAAACTGGATCACGCCCTGATCCTGTGGCCAGTGGCCGTGGAGGGCCGCACGGTGCTGGACGTCGGCGCCTCGACAGGCGGCTTTACCGAGGTCTGCCTGCTGCGCGGCGCGGGCCGGGTCTATGCGGTCGATGTCGGGCAGGGCCAGCTGCATCCGCGGGTCGCCGACGACCCGCGAGTCGTCGAGCTGTCCGGCCAGGACGCCCGGGCGCTCGACACCGACCTGATCCCGGATCCCCCGGGCCTGGTCGTCTGCGACCTCAGCTTCATCTCGGTGACCAAGGCGCTGGGGCCGGCCCTGGCGCTGGCGGCGGCCGGGGCGGACCTGGTGCTGCTGGTCAAGCCGCAGTTCGAGGCCGGCCGGGAGCGGGTGGGGAAGGGCGGCATCGTCAGCGATCCGGCCATCCGCAAGCACTGCCTCGAGACCGTCGCCGGCTGGGTCGCAGACCAGGGCTGGGCCGTCCAGGCCACCACCGACAGTCCGATCACCGGCGGCGACGGCAACCACGAATTCCTGCTATGGGCCCGCAAATAGAAAACGGGCCCCGGTTTCCCGGGGCCCGCGTTCAGGTCTTCAGATCGCTGGCGATCAATAGCGACCGCTGGGGCGCCACTCACCGTTGCGGTTGCGGCAGACTTCAAAGCCTTTCCAGCGGCCGCCACGCTGTTCCTGCACCCAGCGGCAGTTGTCGCGGCGATAGCTGATCCGCTTGGGATAGCTGGAGCAGCGGACGTTCTTGCGACCGACTTCCTTGCCGGCGAAGGCGCCGACCGTACCGCCGACCAGGGCGCCTTCGCCACGGTTGCCGTCACCGGCCACCGCCGCGCCGAGCACGCCGCCGATCACGGCGCCGGCGACGGTGCCCTTGCGTTCGGCCTGCTTCTTCTCGGAATGACAGGGCGAGCTGCCGCGGCCGTAGTCGCGATAGGATTGCGCCGCCGCCACGGTGGGGGCGGTGAAGGCGGGGATGGCCAGGGCGGCCATGGCCGCCAGGGAAACGAGCTTGCGCATAACAGATACCTCTCTCTGCGTGGGCTGGCCCGGCCAGATCGCCGGGGGTCGCCTGGTGGATAATGACCGACGGTTCCTGAACGGGCGCTGACCAGCAGGTTCATCGATGTCGTCGCGGCCATGGCTTGCGCCCGGACGCTCACCGCCATAACAGCTAGCCAACCGGCGGGTTCCGCCAGGAGCGAGCCTCTGACCACCACCCGTGACATTGAAATCACACGCATCGGCGCCCAGGGCGACGGAATCGGCGAGCGTGTCTTCGTTCCGCTGACCCTGCCGGGCGAAACCGTGACTGCCCGCATCGACGGCGAACGGGGCGAGGCCGAGGCCTGGCTGACGCAGAGTCCCGATCGCGTGCCGCCGCCCTGTCCGCACTTTGGCGTCTGCGGCGGCTGCGCCCTTCAGCACTGGGCGGCCGAGCCCTATCTCGCCTGGAAGCGGGAGCGGGTCATCGAGGCCCTGTCCCGCGAACACATCGAAACCGAGGTGCTGGCCACCTTCGCCTCGCCGCCGGCGTCCCGCCGTCGCCTGGCCCTGCATGCGCGGGCGGCGAAGGGTGGGGCGGTGGTCGGCTTCAAGGCGCGGCGCAGCTGGACCCTCGTGCCGATCGAGGTCTGCCCGATCAGCGATCCGCGCCTGGTCGCCGCCCTGCCGGCGCTGCGGGCCCTGGCCCGGCCGTTCCTGGAACATCCCAAGTCCGCCCCGACCCTGCATGTCACCCTGACCCGCACCGGCCTGGACGTCGACATTACCGGCGTCGAGGCCAAGAGCGGCGGCCTGTCCGCCGACGCCCGGCTGCGGGCGGCGATGATCGCCCAGGAACACGACTTCGCCCGTGTCACCCTGGCCGGCGAGGCGGTCTATGTCGCCCGCGAGGCCGTGGTCACCCTGGGCGGCGCGCGGGTCGTGCTGCCCCCGGGCGCCTTCCTGCAGGCCGTGCCCCAGGCCGAGGCCGCGATGGCCGCCTTCGCGACCGAGGCGGTCGGCGGCGCGGCGCGTATCGCCGACCTGTTCTGCGGCGTCGGCACCTTCACCTTCCGGCTGGCCCAGGTCGGCACGGTGCTGGCGGTCGATTCCTCGGCCCCCGCCATCGCCGCCCTCAAGGCAGCCGCCGGCTCCGCGCCGGGCCTCAAGACCATCACCGCCGAGGCGCGCGACTTGACCAAGCGGCCGGTGCTGTCGCGCGAACTGGCCAAGATCGACGCGGTGGTCTTCGACCCGCCCAGGGCCGGCGCCCTCGAGCAGTCGGGCGAGATCGCCCGCTCGAAGGTGGCGCGCGTGGTCGGCGTCTCCTGCAACCCCGCCAGCTTCGCCCGCGACGCCCGGGTGCTGGTCGACGCCGGTTTCACCCTGGATCGGGTGCTGCCGGTCGACCAGTTCCTCTGGTCGCCGCACGTCGAGTTGGTCGGGGTGTTTTCGCGGTGACTCTCATCCTCCCCCGTTTACGGGGGAGGATGGGGAGGTCCAGCGCCGGCTCCTCGCCGTTCCGCCAGAAGGTATGCTTCTTGTGCAGGCAGGGCTCGGTCCCGGCCGGCAGGGGCGTGGCCGCCACCTGCATAGCGCCCGCCACCTTCATTTGAGGCCTGTGGGTCGGATTGGCCGTCGGGCCCCGCAATGACCCCGTGTCGGGCGTCGGCTTCACCGACCTGGCGGGGACGCCGAACAAATCCATCTGGTCGCCGGCCTTGGCCGGAACCTTGAAGGCCTCCAGGTCCATGGCCGGCATCTCGCCGTCCAGGCCGAACCGGCGTTTGGCGGCGGCGAACCGGGCGGCGATCAGTTCGGCCACCGGGCCCTCGCCCATCTGCCGCCTGCCCCATTCGGCAGTGTAGTCGGCCCCGCCCCGGGTCTGGCGGATCAGCGACATCACCCGCGCCGCCCGGCCGGGATGGTCCGAGGACAGCCACTGCTGGAACAGCGAGGAGATCTCCCGCGGCAGACGGATGACCACGTAGCCGGCGGTCGTCGCCCCCGCCTCGGCCGAGGCCTCCAGCACCGCCTCCAGCTCATGGTCGTTCAGCGCCGGGATGACCGGGGCGAACATCACCGCCGTCGGCACCCCGGCCGCGCTGAGGGCCTTTACCGCCTCCAGCCGCTTGCCGGGCGTGGCGGCGCGGGGCTCCATGCTGCGGGCCAGCTTGCGGTCCAGGGTGGTGATCGATACCGCCACCCGGCACAGCCCCTCGGCGGCGGCGGGCCCCAGGATGTCGAGGTCGCGCAGGATCAGGGCCGACTTGGTGATCAGGGTGAAGGGGTGCTTGAAGCGGTAGAGCGTCTCGATGACCCGGCGGGTCACCCGCATCTTCCGCTCGGCCGGCTGGTAGGGGTCGGTGTCGCCGCCGATGTGGATGACCTGCGGCTGGTAGCTCTTCTTCGACAGTTCCTTGGCCAGCAATTCGTGGGCGAAGGGCTTGAAGAACAGCTTGCTTTCGAAATCGAGTCCGGGCGACAGGCCCAGATAGGCGTGGGCCGGCCGGGCATAGCAGTAGATGCAGCCGTGCTCACAGCCCCGGTAGGGGTTGATCGAGCGGTTGAAACCGATGTCGGGGCTGTCGTTGCTGGCGATGATGGTCTTGGCGTGATCGGCCTGGATCACCGTCCGCAGGGGCTTGGGTTTCTCGTCGTCGGCGGTCCAGCCGTCGTCGAAGTCCTCCCGCTGGGCGGTCAGGAAGCGGCTGGTGTCGTTGGTGCGGGCGCCGCGGCCCTTGGTCTGGAGCGGTATGGGAGGCACGAGCCAAAGCATACGCCCGCATGCGAACAAAGCAAGAACCAGCCTTCGAAAGGTTTGGTTAACGAAACGCGACGAAAGGCGAACATCGCTTCCCTTGCGGCCGGCGAACGGCCATGAACGGCTCCATGATTTCCGTTGTCATCCCGACCCTGTTCTCCGCGGCCCATCTGGAAGCGGCCCTGACGCCGCTGGTTCGGGGGGCGATAGACGGGCTGGTCAGCGAGGTCATTCTCGTCGACGGCGGATCGACCGATGCGACCCTGGAGATCGGCGAGGACGCCGGCGCCAGGATCCTGCGGCTCGACGCCGGGCGCGGCGAACAGTTCCGGGCCGGCTGCGCGGCGGCCAAGGGCGACTGGCTGCTGGGCCTGCTGCCTTGGACCCGGCTGTCCCAGGACTGGATCGCCGCCACGGGGCGGCATACCGAGGCCGGGCCCGAGCGCGCGGCGGTGTTCACGCCGGTGTTTCCGGACACCGGGCCGATGTCGCGGCTTTCAGCCACCCTCAAGCGCATGGGCCGACCGGACGCCAGCTGGGGGATGCTGATCTCGACGAAGCTCTATGCCGAGGTCGGCGGCTACCGCGATACGCCGGCGCCGGATCGCGACCTCCTGGGCCGCGTCGGCGCGGCACGGCTGACGCGCCTGCCCGCCTCGATCTTCATCACCGCCTAGTTGTCGCTGCGCAGGTCCACCAGCCGGTCGTAGCGCGCCGCCTGGTCCAGGGTGGGGCTCTGCTGGCCCCACATCCGGCGGTAGGTCCAGTATCCGAAGGCGACCTTCTCGACGTATTCGCGGGTCTCGCGGGCCGGCAGGCTTTCCATGAACAGCAGGGCGTCGGCGTCGGCTTCCATCCGCTTGCGGGTCTTGATCACCGCCCCGGCCCCGCCGTTGTAGGCCGCCACCACCCGGAACAGGTCGTAGGAGTCGTCGCCGCCGCCCAGGCCGCGCTTCATCAGCCAGCTCATGTAGTCCTGGCCGATGCGCAGGTTCACCGGCGGGTCGAACAGCGGCATGATGTTGTAGAGCAGGTGGTCGTCGCCGGCCGCCTCGGCCGCCGAGGTCGGCCGCACCTGCATCAGCCCCACCGCCCCGGCATGGCTGTAGGCATAGGGGTTGAAGCGGCTCTCCTGGCGCACCAGGGCATAGACCAGCGCCTTGTCGAGGGTGAAGCCGCCGTCCGGATAGAGTTCGGGAACGTCGTAGGGCTCGGCGCGGTAGGGGCGGGCCTTCTTCTTCGCCAGCGATGAAACCGGGGTCGGCGCGGCGGCGACCTGCATCGGCGCCTTGAGGGCGGCGGCCAGGGTCTTCCAGTCGTTCTGGCTGGTCTCGCTCCTCGCCAGGGCCAGGCCGACGCGCAGCTCCTGCGCGGCCTCCATCGGCCGGTCGATCTGCATCAGGGCGGCGGCGCGCAGGGCCCGCTCGTCCCGCTCGACCAGGGCCTCGGCCTTGCGGACATCGCGGTTGGAAACCTGGATCAGCAGGGGGTTTCGGACCGGCGCCGGCGGCTCGACGACAGCGGGGGGCGGGGCGGCCTGGCCGATCGTCATGGCCAGGGTGCGGCCCCCGTCCAGCTCCAGCTTCCGCGTCGCGATCAGGCCATAGAAGGTGTAGGGGGTCCCCGCCGCGCGGCGGAAATAGCCGTGGGCGGCGGCGCGGTCGCCCAGCCGTTCGGCGCAGCGCCCGGCCCAGAACCAAGCCGCCGAACGCAGCCAGTCGTCGTTGCCGTCGTCCTCCGCCACCTGCCGGAAGTAGGCCCCGGCCTCGCTGACCTTTCCCAGCCGCCAGCCGGCCAGGCCGGCGATCCACGGCTCCCCGGCCGACGGGGCCAAGGCCCAGGCCTCGGCGGTGCGGCCGGAATAATAGGCGTCGCGCGCAGCGAAGCTGGCGTCGGCGGCCGACAGATCGGGACCGGCCTGCATCCAGGCGCGGGCCTCGTCGAGGAACAGCGGCGCCTTAGGCGGCTTCGCCCCGCGCGGCTGGCGCTTCTGGGCCAGGTTGTAGACGCGCTCGGCCCCGCCGAGGTGCGCATAGTCGCCCAGCCAGTCGGTCAGTTCCGAATAGGTGGCGCGGTAGGCCGTCGGGTGCATCAACTTGACGAACTGCACATGGCCGATCAGCGAGCGGTCGCGAACCTTCTCGAGGGCCTCGTCGGCGGCCTCGAAATCGCCGCGCTCGGCGGCGGCGAAGGCGGCCCGGTAGCGAGCTTCGTCGGGCTTGGAGAGCGGGCCTTCGGCGGCCAGGGCAGGGGCGGAGATCAGGCCGAGGGCCAGCACCGCGACGATCAACGCCGCAGCCCCTCGGAAAAGCCTAACGCCGGCTGCAACCATGCCGAAAACACCCCCGAACATATCTGAGCCGGGCCCTCTACAGGGCCGGCGCCGACAAATGGTTAAGCATGGGCGGCTTCGAAAAACGCCCGATACCCAAGAAGCCGCATCACGCCTGGCGACACTCGCCCGGTCTCTGTTGCAAGAGGCGTGCAGTTTTAGGCAGGCCGACCCTGGCGATCAAGCCTTTCGGTCAGGGTCAGCAGATCCTGCCAGGCTTTCTTCTTGGCTGCCGGCTGTCGCAGCAGGAAGGCGGGGTGCAATGTCGGCATGGCGGGCAGATCGAGGGCGCCGTCCGTGGACTTCCATTCGAACCAGCGACCGCGCATGGCCAGGATGCCCTCGTCCCGTTTCAGCACGGCCTTGGCCGAGGCCCCGCCGGCCAGCAGCAACATGCGCGGCTTCACCAATGCCACGGCCCGCTCCAGGAAGGGGGCGCAGACGGCCTGCTCGGCCGGGGTCGGCGTGCGGTTGCCGGGCGGGCGCCAGAAGACGATGTTGGTGATGAACACCCGGTCGGTCAGGCCGGCGGCGGCCAGCATCCTGTCGAGCAGCTTGCCGGCCCGGCCGACGAACGGCTGGCCTTGCGCATCCTCGTCGGCTCCGGGACCTTCGCCGATGACCATCACCGGCGCATCGACGACGCCGCGATAGAAGACCGCCTGCCGGGCCCCCTCGTATCGCAGCGGGCAGCCTTCGAAGGCGGCGATGGCCTCGCCCAGCTGCTCGAGCGTCTGGGCGCTCGCGGCGAGTTGATGCGCCTGGGCCAGGGCGGCGGCGATGTCGATGTTGGGAACGCCGGGGCGGGCCGGGCGGATCGGCGTCGGCGGCGGGGGAGGCGGCGTCGGCCGCGCCCGGGCCCTCAGCCGCTCGGCCCCCTCGGCCAGACGGTCGATGGCCGCATCGGCATACAGCGCCTCCACCCCCGCCTCGGCCCAGAAGGCGAGCAGGGCCTCGGCGGCGCGGCGGTCGGAGGCGGGAGTCATTGGAGGGGAGGATAAGAGGCTTGAGGCGGGCGGTCACCCCTCGTGTGGGGGCTATCATTGTTCGACCAAAGCGCTCGGCCGTGCTTTCCGTTCGGCATGGTCCGGACCATATCCGCAACGCAGGCTAGACGCTCGCTGGGGCGCATCTTTCGCGAGGTCGCGAAGGGCGCCACCTATGTCGTTACCTATCGCGGAAAGCCTATCGCGAGAATCGGCCCACCCTAGGTGACGATGGGTGGTTGCCGGCGGCCGAAACCGGTCAATCGGCGCAATCAGGCTTTCCAGACCGCCAATCAACGGGTCTGTGACGCCATTCCCGCTTGACCGCCGCCGCGTCTGGTTCAGATAAGCACCCTGAGGATCGAACCAGGGACTGACCATGAGCGACATCGACACGGCTGCCGAAGCGCGCGAAGCCATGGAGTACGACGTCGTCATCGTCGGCGGCGGCCCGGCCGGCCTGGCGG
>SDZP01000538.1 GCA_004144935.1 Caulobacteraceae bacterium
GTCGAAGAAGGCCGGCTCCTCCATCGCCGTCCAGAAGGGCGCGCGCGGCGGGGCGCGTCAGGTGTCCCGCTCGGGCCGCATCCGCACCGGCCAGAAGCACGCGCCGAAGAAGTAGGCGTCAGGCCCGGCCCAGCCGCGCCAGCAGCCCGTCCCGGAACGATCGGCTGACCACCAGCTCGGAGCCGCTGTCCAGTGTCAGCCGCCAGGCGCCGTCGGACAGCGGCTTAAGTTCGCGGACGTGGGCCAGGTTGACTAGGGTCGAGCGGTGGCTGCGAGCGAAGCCCTTGTCGGTCAGCCGCGCCTCCAGGGTCTGAAGCGTCTCCCGCAGCAGGCCTTCGCGGTCTCGCCAGTGAATGACGGCATAGTTGCCCGCCGAGGCGATCCATTCGATCTCGGAGGCGTCCACGGGGACACGTCCCCTGCCGACGGAGACCATCAGCCGCTCGGCCGGGGTTGAGGCGGGATCGGCCTGCGCCTTTCGAGCATCAGCGAGCGCCGCGGCCAAGGCCGCCATCTCGGTCTTCTGGCGGATCGCACGCCGCCGGTGCGCCGCCGCCAGACCCGCGGCGATGATGGCGGTGTAGAGCAGCAGGGCGACGGGGACGCGGTCCACGATGCGCGCGGCGATGTCCGCGGCCGACCAGACGGCGCCGCGTCTGGCGCCATCGACCACGGTCGTGGCCCAGGCCGCCGCGACGACCGAGGGCGGGGCCAGAGCGGTCAGCACGCCCATGGCTCGCCATTCGGCCCCGAACAACCTCAGTGTCGCCCAGACCAGCACCCCTGTGGCCACGCTCGGCGCGTAGAGCAGGCCCGCCCACAGCAGGGAGGTGGTCAGGTCCGCGCCGTAGTCGCGGCGCAGGAACCACGCGGCCGAGACCGTCGTCGCCAGATAGCTGTAGGCCGCGAACAGGCCGAGGCCGACGCCGAACGGGATGCGGCGGAGGCCCCGCATCAGGCCGCCGCCGCGGGGAGACGCCGTCGGCTCTGAACCACCAGCACGGCGATCCAGATCACGGTCAGGGTCTGAAACAGCAGCGTCGGCCAAAGGGCGCTCCAGGGCGGGGGCAGGAACCGGAGAAAATTGCCGGAGAAGGCGCTCAGCACCGCCGAGTATGCGCCCAGCATCTTCCACAGATGCTCGTACCGCCACAACTCGGGACTGAAGGGCCAGTCGGTCGGGCGCAGGAAACGCCACAGGTCCCAGCTGCTCATCCCCAGCGCGCTGTAGACGAGAGCGAGAGAGATGGCCGCCGGGCCGACGTTGCGCCCGGTGAGCACTTGCCAGAGGACGAGCAGGCCGACGCCGGCGATGGCCAATGTGACGCCCCAGTCCAGCACCGTCGCCCGATCCGCGCGTCGCAGGTCAGGTCGCTTGCGCCCCAGGACCCGCAGCCCCGAGAACAGGGTCAGGGTCGCCGTGGCGGACAGCGCCAGCAGATAGGTATTCATCTTGATCGCCGTCATCGCCCAGGCGGCGGCGAGCAGCACGGCCATGAGCGCAGCGAAGATTCGCCCGGCGAGACGATGCAGGCGCGAGCCCTTGCGGGTCAGGACCGGCGCGATCCCGATCAGGACCGTACCGAGTCCGGCGGCGATGTGGACGGCGAGGAGGGCGGGATAAATGGACATGCCGCCATCAGCGCCGCCGGCCCCGCCGCCTCAACGCCTCAGGGACGGGGCGCGGCGGCGCGGGACGAACGGCGTCCTAGCGCGGGCTCCGGATGGAGCTGTAGACGGCGTCGAAGCCGGCCAGCGCCTCACGGTTCGGCAGATCGCCGGCCGTGATCGTTTCGTCGAGCAAGAGCACCTCCTGCCCGGCGACGGTGAACGTCGGCCAGATCGGTCCATTCGG
>SDZP01000133.1 GCA_004144935.1 Caulobacteraceae bacterium
GATCACCTCCTCGCCGTTCGAGGCGTTCAACCGCTACGAGGCGCAGCCTGTACGCGGATCTTTCCGTCACACGGACCACAGTCATGCGTATTCTGCCTCTCCTCCTCGTCGGCGCCGGCGCGCTTCTCCTCTCGGGCTGCGGCGACGCCAAGCCGCGCAGGCCGGCGGATCCAAAGACCCAGGCCAGCGCCGACTGCTGCTGCAAGGCCCTCTGCCCGACGCCGGCGGATGGACGAGGCGCGACGGTGGTCGGGACGCTGGAGCAGGAAGGCGCGACGGGCGCGGCAACGGGCCAAGGACGGCGGGTCGGCGCGAGCGCCGGCCGCGGCGACAGCGGTCAGGTTCGCCGGGTCGCGCACGAGCGCCACGGTTATCGCCATCGCGGCCGGAGCGGAACGGAAGGCGTCGGCTACCTGGACGAGGACCTCGCCGGCGACGCCCACGGCTATCGCCGCTACGAGCGCTCCGGGACCGAGGGGGTCGGCTACCTGGATGAAGACGCGGTCGCCTATCGCGGCGATGGCTATCGCGACGGCGCCTATCGTGGCGGCGGCTATCGCGACGGCGGCTATCGAGACGGCGGCTACCGCGGCCGCGCCTATAGCCGGGTCGGCGGCTCGGTCAGTGTCGAGGACAGCGAGACCTACGAAGAAAGCCGGCGCTCGTCGGAAAGCGGCTATCGCTATTCCAGCAGCGGCGGCTACGAGGCCTATGAGTCCGAAGGCGGATATGGCGGGGGCCATCGTCGGCATGGCCGGCGCGGCGGGGGCGGCTACGCGGGCATCGACCGCGACGGCTACCTGACCTGGCCCGGCAAGACCGAATAGTCAGGGCCTCAGAAAGCCTTCGGCGGCGAACACCGTCATGGCCTTCGAGCCAGACAGATAGTTCAGCACCGCCCGGCCGCCCGGCGTCGCCCTGACCAGGGCAGCCGGATAGACGATGCGCGGGTGGGTGGCCTGCGGGAAGGTCCCGACCACCCGCACCCTCGGCTCGGCCCGGGCGTCGGTGGCGTAGACGATGCCCAGCGGCGCCTCGCCCCGCGCGACATAGGCGAGCGCCGCCCGGACATTCTCCGCTGGGGCCAGCCGGCCGGCGACGCTGTCCCAAACCCCCAGATTCGTCAGCGCCGCCTTGCCGTACCTGCCGGCCGGCACGGCGACCGGGTCGGCGATGGCCAGCCGGCCGCCGCCCAGCGCCCTGGCCAGCGGCATGCCGGGGCCGATCCTCAGCCCCGGACGGGATCCCCTCGGGGCGATCAGCACCAGGCGGTTGGACAGCAGGTTGCGCCGCGTGCCGGCGGCGACCAGCCGGCGGGCGGCGAGCCAGTCCATCCATTCGCTGTCGGCGCTGATGAAAAGGTCGGCCGGGGCCCCCTGGGCGATCTGCCGGGCCATGGCCGAGGAAGCGCCGAAGGAGACCTGCATCGGCCCGCCCGGCCCACGGTAGCCGGCGGCGATCCGGGTCAGCGCCGTCTGCAGGGAGGCGGCCGCGAAGATGCGGGTTCCCGCCGGCCGGGCGAAGGCCGGGGCCGCCGTCAGGGCGAGGCCACCGGCCAGGACTGTGCGCCGCGAGATCATCCTCGACTCCTGCCAGACCCCCGTTCCGCCAGCAACCATAACTGGCCCGCCGCTTGCGGATGACTTCCCTCGCTGGCTCGAAACGGGACAAGGGAGAAACCCATGCGTTCGCCAAACGGACCACTGTTCAAACGCTACGAGATCGCCGCCATCATCGCCTTCCTGGCGCTGGCCGCCCTGGTGACCGGATTCCGTTTCGTCTACTGACCCGCTTTGGGCCGAGGGAAACAACCGGGCTCCCCTGGCGTTACCGACCCCTGGGGGTTCGGAGATGTCGCTTGAGCCAGGACGCCAACACGCCCGAGGGATCGCCGGTCGCGCGCTTCGCCGATCGCGCCCGCGCCTGGCTGAAGCACAGCTTCGAGACCGAGACGCCGGAGCGGGCCGCCGCCCGCCGCGAGCGTCACGATCCCAAGGTGGCCCGGCGGATGGTCATCGGCTTCTCCATCTTCCTCCTGCTGGTGGTCGGCTTCCTGGTCATCTTCGACTGGAACTGGCTGCGGGGGCCGATCGGCTCCATCGCCTCGGCCCAGTTGCGCCGCACCGTGGTGCTGGCCGGCGACCTGGACGTCCACCCCTGGTCCCTCAACCCCAAGGCCGAGATCCACGACCTGCGGATCAGCCAGCCGAGCTGGGCCTACGACGCCGGGGCCAAGGCCGGCGAGCAGATGGCCACGGTCGGCCGGCTGGAGGGCAGCGTCCAGCTGCTCGACGCCCTTCGCGGCCGGGCGGTGCTCGGCTATGTCCGCGTCCACCAGGCCGATATCCACCTCATCCGCGACAAGGACGGGCGGGGCAACTGGGAATTCGGGCCCCGCAACAAGGGCAAGTCCGCCAAGCTGCCCGCCGTCCGCCGCCTGCTGATCGACCATGCGGCGCTGCGGCTCGACGACGCCCAGCGCAAGGCGGTGTTCGAGGGCGTGGTGTCGACCGAGGAAAGCACCACGGGCGAAGGCGGCGGCAAGTTCGTGCTCAAGGGCGACGGCTCGCTGAACCGGGCGAAGTTCACCGCCCTGGTGGAGGGCGAGCCCCTGCTCAACATCTCGCCGAGCCGGCCCTACCGTTTCACCGCCCGGTTGCAGGCCGGGGCGACCCGGGTGTCGGCCGATGGTCAGATCGACCGGCCCTTCGACCTCAACCGCTTCGGGGCCCGCTTCTCGCTGTCCGGCGCCGACATGAACGACCTCTATGTGCTGACCGGTATCGTCCTGCCCAACACGCCGCCCTACCGGGTCAGCGCCGGACTGGTGCGCGACGGCGGCCGCTGGCACCTGAACAAGGCGCGCGGCGTCATTGGCGAGAGCGACATCGCCGGCCAGCTGAGCGTCGACACCAGCGGCGAGAAGCCGATGCTGACGGCGGACCTTCGCAGCCGCCGGGTCGATTTCGACGACCTCGGCGCCTTCTTCGGCATGCGGACCCGCCAGGTCGGCGGCGAGACCAAGTCGACGCCGGTCGTCGGGGGCCGGCTTCTGCCCGACTCCACCCTGCAGGTCGACCGCATCCGGGCGATGAACGCCGACGTGAAGTATCGCGCCGACGCCATCAACGCGCCGGGCCTGCCGCTGCGCCGCGTCTCGCTCGATCTCGACCTGACCGACGGCGTCCTGAAGATGAACCCCATCTCGTTCAGCCTGGACCGCGGCACGATCGCCGGCACGGTGGTGCTGAACGCCACCAAGGCGATCCCGCAGACCGACCTGGATCTGCGGATGACCGGTGGGCGGATCGAGGACTGGGTGACAACCAAGGTTCAGGGCCTTCCGGTCGTCGAGGGCTCGCTGGCCGCGCGACTGAAGCTGTCGGGCTCGGGCAACTCGGTGCACCGCGCCGCCTCAAGCGCCAACGGCTCCCTGACCCTCGTCGCGCCGCGTGGCGAGGTGCGCCAGGCCTTCGCCGAGCTGCTGGGGGTCAACGCCAGCGCCGGGCTGATCAAGCTGCTGTCGGAAGACCCCAAGACCACGCCCCTGCGCTGCGCCGTCGCCGACTTCCAGGTGAAGAACGGCGTCGCCCGATCCAACCGCATCCTGGTCGACACCGGGGTGGTACTGGTCGAGGGCAGCGGCACGATCAATCTCGAGACCGAGCGGATGAATCTGCGCTTCGAAGGCGATTCCAAGAAGCCGCGCCTGCTGCGGCTCTTCCTGCCGATCACCGTCAGCGGGCCGCTGACCAAGCCCGGCGTCGGCGTCGAGGCCGCACCCGTGGTCGCCCAGGGCGGCATCGCGGTGGCCCTGGCGGCCATTTCCCCCTTCGCCGCCATCCTGCCCTTCGTCGATCCGGGGCTGGCGAATGACGCCAACTGCCAGGGCCTGGTCCGCGAGGGCCGCAAGCGCGGGGCTCCGACCAGCCTGAGCACCGCCCCGGTCACCGAAAGCCAGATCGAGGGCGCGCAGAAGGAAGCCAAGGATCGCAAGGAGGCGCAGAGGGACGAGCGCCGGGATCGCGAACGGGCGGCGAAGGAAAAGCGCCAGGATCGGGATCGCAATCGCAAGGACGGCCGGGACTAACCGGCTCCGATCACCCTGACGAAAGTCAGGCTCCACGGACGGAGTCCTGAACTGGCCAATACCGGTGCGGCGGGTGGCTCCTGACTTTCATCAGGATGGTCGGTGGTTGGTAGGTCGCATTTCCCGATTTCCCTCGCATCTGCTATAAGCCCCTGCCCCAACAGCAAAATCCGATCCCGTGACCACGACCCTCGACCTCTCCCGGGCCGCCAAGCCTGTTTCCGCCGTCAATCTCTCGGGCCTGACGCGCGATGGCCTGCGCCAGGCGCTGATCGACGGCGGTGCCGTGCCGGCCGAGAAGGCGCGGATGCGGGCCAGCCAGATCTGGCGCTGGATGCACCAGGCCGGGGTCACCGACTTCGCCGACATGACCGACGTGGCCAAGGAAACCCGCGCCAAACTGGCCGAGACCTTCACCATCGCCCGGCCGGAGGTCATCGAGCGGCAGGTCAGCAAGGACGGCACCCGCAAGTGGCTGATCCGCACCGCCCCGGGCATCGAGATCGAGACGGTCTACATCCCGGACGTCGGCCGTTCGGGCGCCCTCTGCGTCTCCAGCCAGGTCGGCTGCACGCTCAACTGCACCTTCTGCCACACCGGCACCCAGGCCCTGGTCCGCAACCTGACCGCCGCCGAGATCGTCGCCCAGGTGCAGGTGGCCAAGGACGACCTGGCCGAATGGCCGTCGGACAAGGAAGACCGGCTGCTCAGCAACATCGTCTTCATGGGCATGGGCGAGCCGCTCTATAACCTCGACGCCGTCACCGATGCCCTGGACATCCTCAGCGACAACGAGGGCATCAGCATCAGCCGTCGGCGGATCACCGTCTCCACCTCCGGCGTCGTGCCGCAGCTGCAGACGCTGGGCGAGCGGACCCAGGCCATGCTGGCCATCAGCCTGCACGCCACCAACGACGAGCTGCGCAACGAGCTGGTGCCGCTCAACAAGAAGTACCCGATCGCCGAGCTCATGGCCGGCATCCGCGCCTATCCGGGCCTCAGCAACGCCCGGCGGGTGACGTTCGAGTACGTCATGCTGAAGGGCGTCAACGACAGCCCGGCGGAGGCCCGCGCCCTGGTGGCCCTGCTCAAGGGCATCCCGGCCAAGGTCAACCTGATCCCGTTCAACCCCTGGCCCGGCAGCCCCTACGAGTGCTCGACCTGGCCGGTGATCGAGACCTTCGCGGCCATCCTCAACAAGGCCGGCTTCGCCTCGCCGATCCGCACCCCGCGCGGCCGCGATATCCTCGCCGCCTGCGGCCAGCTGAAGAGCGAGAGCGAGAAGGTGCGGGCCTCGGCCCGGCGCAGGGTAGTCGGCGAGGCCCAGGCCGAAGCCCCCGACGCGGAAGCGGCGGCGTAAGGCCGCGCACCCGCTGGGGGAAGGCTTGTCACAGCCGGCCCATACCGTGCTAACCATCGGCGCCCCTCAGTTCGAGATCCGTGATGCCGCCTGACCTGCAGTCCCCGGAAATCGCCGCTTTCGCCAACGGCTTCCCGCTGGCGCTCGGCCAGGCGGGCGTGACCCTGGTGATGCTGATCCTCGGCGCCACCCTCTACGCCCTGCTGACCCCGCACAAAGAGATCACCCTGATCCGCGAGGGCAATTCCGCCGCCGCCCTGTCGTTCGCCGGGGTGCTGGTCGCCCTGACCATCCCGCTCTGCACCGCCCTGTCGACCTCCGCCTCGCTGCTGGAGATCGGCCTCTGGGGCGTGGCGGTGACCTTCGTCCAGTTGCTGGTCTTCCGGCTGACCGACATGGTGCTGCACGGCCTGCCGCAACGCATCCAGGAAGGCGAGATCTCTGCCGCCCTGCTGCTGGTCGGGGCCAAGATCGCCACCGCCCTGATACTCTCGGCCGCGATCACCGCCTGACCTGATGAACTTCCCACGGCTCCCGGACTGGTCGATCTACGGCGCCGTGGTCCTGGCGCTGGTGATCGCGTCGGTCGGTCGCCGCGAGAAGGCCGACGCCCCCGCCCCACCGCCGCCGGTGCCGGGCGAGGAGGGCGTGCCGCTGGGTCCCGCCTCCCCGTTCGACCCGGCCGTGGTGGTCGAGATGCAGGACAGACCGCAGCCAAGCAGCGGCACCGCCTTTTCCATTGCCGACCGCGGCGTCTGGATCACCGCCCGCCACGTGGTGGAGGGCTGCGGCCAGGTGGCCATCGTCGTCGCCGAGGGCCGCGGCGTCGCCACCCGGGTCAGCGTCGACACGCAGGGCGACGCGGCCGTGCTGATCAGCGACGGCGGCGCGCCGGCCATGCCGGTCGTGTCTGCGGGCGACGCCCAGAAGCTGCGTCGCGGCGACCGGGCCTTCCATCCGGGCTTCCCGCAAGGCCAGGCCGGCGAGGTGACCTCCCGCCTGCTGGGCCGCGAGAACCTGGTGGTGCGCGGCCGGGGGGCCCGCACCGAGGCGGTGCTGGTCTGGGCCGAGGTCGGTCGCACCAACACCCTGAAGGGCCCGCTGTCGGGCCTGTCCGGCGCGCCGGCCCTGGATTCGGCCGGCCGGGTGATCGGCGTCACCGTCGCCGAGGCCCCGCGCCGGGGCCGCATCTACACCACCACGCCGGAGACCCTGCTGGGGGCCATGGTCGCCGCCGGCCAGCCGGCTTCGCGCAGCGCCACCGGCGAGCCGGTCAATACCGAGAACTACGGCCGGGTGGCCGACGCCCTGCGCCGGGACCTGCGGGTGGCCCAGGTCGTCTGCCTGGCCTAGTCAGCCCCGTCCGCCACGGTTTCCGGCTTCGGCTGCCGGGCCGCGACATAGAAGACCAGCAGCATGCCGGCGAAGCCGACGAGGGTCGTGTAGACGTAGAAGACCAGATAGCCGACCCCGAGCGCCGCCGGGGTGACCTGACTCTTCTCCAGGGCGGCGGCATAGCTTTCCGGCGGGATGCCGCCCATCAGGCCGCGCAGGCCGGCGAAGACGCCGCCTCCCTCCGCCGCCTTGGCCGACTCCTCGACGATGCGGCCCGATTGGGTGGCCAGCAGCTTGCCGATCAGGGCGTAGAGGGAGCTGAACAGGGCGTACTGGGTGGCGGTGAAGCCGATGCTGGTCAGGCTGGACATGTAGGCGATCAGCGCCGTTCCGGCGAAGCCGCCGCCGATGTTGTCGGCGGCGATGGCGAACATGAAGGCGTAGATGCTGTGGCCCTCCATCGCCAGCCAGGCGAAGGCCAGGTTGCTGAGCGAGCCCAGGAAGGCTCCGATGATCAGGGTGCGCATCAGGCCAAGCCTGAGCACCGACCAGCCGCCGAGCGAGACGCCGATGATCGACATCACCGCCCCGAACACTTTGCGCACCTCGGCGATCTCCGGCTTGGTGAAGCCGAGGTCGAGGTAGAAGGCCCCGTTGATGTTGATGACGAAGTCGCTGACCCGATAGAGGCAGATCAGGGCCAGGATGGCCCCGGCCAGCTTGCCGTAGCGGCCGAAAAACTCGACCAGCGGCTGGCCCAGGGCCGAGGACAGGTAGATGCCCGGCCGGGTGGCGACGCCCGGCACCGGCCAGGCGGCCAGGGCGATGGCCCCGAAGCCGAGGATGACCCCGGCCAGTTGCCACAGGGCCTTCCAGTCGCCCTTGAAGGCGGCCACGATCCAGGCCCCGCCGGCCTCCTCGCCGCCAAGCAGCCAGGCCGGCAGGGAGGCGTCGGCGGTCAGGCCGACCCCGAGCAGCAGGGCGCCGAGCAGCAGCAGCAGGCCGCGGATGATGTATTCGACGACCTCCGGGGCCGGCCGGGCCGGCGTGTCGCCGGTATGGATGGGGCGGACGGCGTGGGCCTTCTCGCGCGGGGCGGCCAGCACGGCCAGCACCCCGACGCCCATCAGGCCGGCCATCACCGCATAGGAGATGTGCCAGTCGAAGACCTCGGCCAGGATCAGCGGCACGGTGCCGGCGATGACCATCGAGACGCGGTAGCCCCACTGGTAGGCGGCGGCCATGGCGCCCTGTTTCTCGGTCTCCACCGCCTCGATGCGCCAGGCGTCGATGACGATGTCCTGGTTGGCCACGAAGAAGCCGACGAGAACGGCGAAGGCGGCAAGGGTGACCAGGTTCTGGGCCGGGTTGAGGCCGGAAATCATCCACAGGCCGAGGATGATGACGGCCTGCGAGACCAGCATCCAGGAGCGGCGGTGGCCCAGCCAGTTGGTCAGGAACGGCACCGAGGTGCGGTCGACGATGGGGGCCCAGAGGAACTTCAGAGCGCTGAACAGGGTGGCCAGGGTGAAGAAGCCGATGACCTTCAGGCTGATGCCCTCGTCGCGCAGCCAGACCGACAGGGTGTCAAAGATCAGCAGGCCGGGCAGGCCGGCGGCGAAACCGAGGAAGAACATCACCGTGACGCTGCGGATGTCGCGCACGCCGCCATCCTGATCGATGGTCGGGGGTCCAAAGCCGTTGGCGCCGGCGACGCCGGGACGCAGGCCAAGATCCCAGATGAGCCAGGCCCAGCCCAGGACCGGCACGAGGGCGGCCAGCAGCCACCAGCCGCTGCGCCCCCGGTCGTGGCAGCGCTTCACCCCGATGGCGACCAAGGGCCAGACAAGGCCGACGGCGATGATCCAGGGC
>SDZP01000134.1 GCA_004144935.1 Caulobacteraceae bacterium
TCTGCCTGCTGCTCTGCCTGATCGCCGGGGCCGGGGCGCTGATCATGTACTATGTGGCGGGCGGGGACTGGTCGCCCTGGGCGGCCAAGCACCTGCTGCGTTACGGCCTGTTTTTCCTGATCATGATCTTCCTGTCGATGATCGACCTGCGGGTCTGGTTCTTCTTCGCCTACCCAGTCTACATCATCGGCCTGATCCTTCTGGTCGGGGTCGAGGTGGCGGGGGACGTGGCCAAGGGAGCCCAGCGCTGGCTGGTCATCGGTCCGCTGCGCTTCCAGCCGTCTGAAATCATGAAGATCGGCATCGTGCTGGCCCTGGCCCGCTTCTACCACGGGGTCTCGGCCGAGAGCGCGCGATTCAGCTGGTGGCTGCTGATCCCGCTGCTGATGATCGGGGCGCCGACCCTGCTGGTCGCCCACCAGCCGGACCTCGGCACCGCCATCCTGATCGGGGCGACGGGCGTTGCGGTGATGGTCCTGGCCGGGCTCGACTGGCGGCTGATCGTCGGCGGCGTGGTCGCCACCCTGGCCGCCCTGCCGCCCTTCATCTTCTTCGTCCTGCAGGAGTATCAGCGAAAGCGGATCCTGACCTTCCTGGAGCCCGAGAAGGACCCCAGCGGCGACGGCTACCATATCCTGCAGTCCAAGATCGCCCTGGGCTCTGGCGGCTTCCTCGGCAAGGGGCTGGGGCTGGGCAGCCAGAGCCAGCTCGACTACCTGCCCGAGAAGCACACCGACTTCATCTTCGCGGCCCTGTCCGAGCAGCTGGGCTTCCTGGGCGGGGCCGCCGTACTGCTGCTCTATGCCGGGATCATCTTCATGGCCTTGCGCATCGCCTCGATGAGCCACAGCCACTTCGGCCGTCTCGGCTCGGCGGGCGTGACGGCGACCTTCGCGCTGTATGTGCTGATCAACGGCGCCATGGTCATGGGCATGGCCCCCGTCGTCGGCGTGCCGATGCCGCTGCTCTCCTATGGCGGCACGGTCATGATGACGGTGATGATCGGCTTCGGCCTGGTCCTTTCGACCCGCGTCCACCGCTACAGCGAAGTGACCAGCGGCCGCGGCAGCCTGCTCTAGGATTGAGCGCGTTGCGGTCGCCGCATCATCGTCGAGAAAACTACAAGCCTCGTCAAAGGCTTAGAAATATGTCTAGACATATTCACCGGCGATATTCAACGAAACATCGAACAGCGGCAAACGCCGGAGGCCGCGTAGACCCGCCGACGTCACAACGCGTCAACATTCCCCGCCCGGCGCCTACGCCCTGTCAACGCCGGCGCCAACGCTCACAGCCTCCGCCGCAACCGAAATATCACGCCCGTTCAAGGGCTTCCGGCGAAAATCGTCTTCCCTCGGCTCGATCGCCGTATAATCGTAGACCGCTTCGATAGCCGGCCTCAGGCCGCTGATCGGGCGGCAGTCAAAGGCGCGCCCCGCACGGCCGCATGGGTCATGCCCGCCACCTCGGCGACCGCAAAGTAGTCGTCGGACGGCAGGCCCTGGACGGCCAGGGCCGGCGCCAGTCCCCGCGCCTGACGGCCGAAGTCGAGCAGGCTGGCGGCAAGCTTGGAGGCGTCGCTGGTCAGCTCGGAGGCGTCCATGGTCACCCCGGCAAGCCTCGCTCCGCGAAGGGGCTCCAGGGCGTCCTTGGCCAGGCCGCCGCGTACGAAGACGCCCCGGGTCAGGGTGCGCAACAGGCCGACCACCTCGATCAGCCGCCCGGGCGGCGTGCCACGGTCGACATCGTTGAGCTCGACCAGCAGGCCGGTCCGCGCCAGGTCCGGCGCCTGACCGGCGGCGGCGATCAGCATGCCGCGACCCTTGCGGGCCATCATGGTGCGGAAGGAGGCAGGCAGGATCAGCGGCGTGCGGACCCGGTCCTGGTCGGCCGGCAGGAAGAGGGCGCCGTAGTCGATGGTCGCCTGATCGATCTGCTCCAGCTCGTCGTCGCTCAGCTTGACCAGCTGGCGCGCCGCGAACACCCGGCCGCTGGCCTCGTCGGTGACGGTCGGCTCGAGGCGAAGGGCGGCGGTGACCTGATGGCGCAGGCTGATCAGGTGCTCCAGCGCAAAATCGACCCGCAGCCGGGCCCCGCTGGCGGTGACGAAGGAGACGGGGTTGCGTCGGGCCTCCTCGCGCGGATCGATGCCCAGCCGGTGCGGCGAGTCGGGCGTGTCCTCGGTGCGGCGGGCGACGGCGACGATCCTCGGGTCCAGTTCGACGCAGCGCAGTTCGTCGGCCGTCACGTCGACGACCGTGCGGATCTTGAGCTGCGAGGGTTTGGCCTCGCCCAGGAAATGGGTCAGCACCTCTTCCAGGATACGCAGGGCGACGGCCTGGGCAGCGGCGCCGTGCTCGCTGGTCATGGCGATCAGGAAGTCGGTGTCGCCGATCCGCTGAAACAGGTCCCCCGGCTGCAGGTGCTCGGCCATGCGCCGCTGGACATAGGCCCAGACGGAAGCCCGATTTCGCTCCCAGCGGTCGCCGACCTTGTCGCGCACCGCCTCGACGCTGATCACGGTGATACCGCCACGCGCGGCGAGTTCAGCGCCGGCCACGCGCTCGAGAACGGCGGCGACATCGGCGGCGGCGATGCGGTCGAGGGGCGTCTGGATCGTCACTATGCGACAATCTGGCGCGTGGGCGCTTAACGCACCGTGTATGTGCCCGATTTGAGGAACAGATCCGCTGCGGAGCCGTGTGGACAGGCCTACGGAGGCGGGGGGATGCGCGAACCCCGGGTTTCGCTATAAGGCGCGGATGGACAAGCTGCTTCTGGTGGCCGCCGGCGGGGCGGCAGGCTCTGTGGCCCGGTATCTCATCGGGACCGTGACCACGCGTTGGGGCGGCTGGCCCTGGGGCACGCTGACCGTCAACATTCTGGGCGGCCTGATGATGGGGCTGCTGATCGGCAGTCTGGCGCTACGCGGCGGGGCCGACCAGGAGCGAATCCGGTTGCTGGCCGGGGTTGGCTTCCTCGGCGGCTTCACCACCTTCTCGGCCTTCTCGCTGGAGGTGGCCAATATGATCGAGCGTCGCGACCTGGCCGGCGCGGCGGGCTACAGCCTGGTGTCGGTGATCGCCTCGGTCGTCGCGGTGTTTATGGGGCTCATGCTGGCCCGGAGGGTTTTCGCGTGAGAGAGGTCAAATCGCTTGTGGTCGCCGACGGCGAGGATGGCAGCCGGCTGGATCGCTGGCTGCGTCGTCGCTGGCCGCACCTGGGCCAGATCCAGATCCAGAAGCTGACCCGCACCGGCCAGCTGCGTGTCGACGGTGGCCGCGCCAAGCCCGACACCCGCCTGGCCGCCGGCCAGATCGTGCGGGTGCCGCCGCTGCCCGACGCGCCGCCCGAGGGCGAGAAGAAGAAGATCAGCGACCGCGACGCCTCCTATGTCCGCTCCCTGGTGCTCTACGAGGACGACGAGGTCATCGCCCTGAACAAGCCGGCGGGCCTGGCGGTCCAGGGCGGCACCAAGACGCCGCACCATATCGACCGCCTGCTCTCGGCTTGGGGCGAGGGGCTGGAGCGGCCGCGGCTGGTCCACCGCCTCGACCGCGACACCTCGGGCGTCCTGATGCTGGGCAAGAGCCCCGGCGCGGCGGCCAAGCTGTCGGGCGCCTTCGCCAGACGGAAGGCCAAGAAGACCTACTGGGCGATCGTCTCGGGCAATCCCAAGCCTTCCGAAGGGGTCATCGAGCTGCCCCTGATGAAGACCGGCGTCGGCGACCGCGAACTGGTGGTGGCGGCCGATCCGAAGGACCCGCGCGGCGACCCGGCCGAGACCGAATACGTCACCCTGTCGCGCGCCGCCCACCGCGCCGCCTGGATGGCCCTGCGGCCGCACACCGGCCGCACCCACCAGCTGCGCGCCCACATGCAGGCCATCGGCCACCCGATCCTGGGCGACCCGAAGTATTCCAACGACAAGAGCGCCGAACTGAGCGGCGGCATCAAGCTGCAGCTGCATGCCCGCCGGCTGGTCTGCCCGCACCCCAGCGGCGGCCTCATCGACGTGACCGCGCCGATCAGCCCCGAGCTGCGGGCCGGCTTCGAACGCTTCGGCTTCCACGAGTCGGAGATGGACGAGGACCCCTTCGTCCGGCGGCCGCGCCGCTAGCGGCTAGACCAGACCCAGGATCGGGGGCGCGTCGGCGCTGTCCGGGAAGACGGTCGTGTCCAGGGCCTTGCGGTCGACGCCCATGTGGTCGCGCAGCAGGCCCTTGAACAGGGCGCGGCTGTCGACGGTCGGGCGGGTGTCGCGGCCTTCGTAGAGGGCGTTCTCGCGCAGGGTCGGCCAGTCGCCGACGATGCCGCCGGACTTCAGGCCGCCGCCCAGCAGGATGGCTGTCGAGCCCGTCCCGTGATCGGTGCCGCCGGTCCCGTTGATGCGGGCGGTGCGGCCGAACTCGGTGGCGAAGACCACCACCGTCTTCGACCATTCGGCCCCCAGGCCGTCGCGCAGCCCTTCGGCCAGGGAGTCCAGGTAGAGCAGGCGATTGGCCAACTGGCCCTGGGCGGCGCCCTGGTTGGCGTGGGTGTCGAAGCCCTCCGCCGACAGGGCGACCAGCTGCGGTCCGTTCGGCTGGGTCATGAAGCCGGCGATGGTCTGGCCGATGCGCTTGGCCGAGGCCTGGCCCTGGCGCTGCAGACCCGGCAGGCCGCCGCCGGCGTAGCCGGCCGGCGGTCCCTTCGCCATGCCCACGAGCGCGGTCCTGGCCATGGCCTCGGTCTCCAAGCCCTGCGCGAAGGCGGGACCGAGCAGGGGGTCGTCGGCGTAGAGGTCCATCAACAGGCCGGGCAGGCGGGGGCTTTTCTCGCTGGCGCGGCCGGGCGACCAGGCGCCCGTCTGCACCGGCCCGCGCAGGATCAGCGGCGAGGTGGCGCCGACCGACAGGGCAGGAACCTTGCGGTCGCCCATGGCGCCGAGGGCGCGGTTCATCCAGCCGCTGTCGGTGGCGTAGACGCCGGCGGCGCCGGTCTCCAGCACGTCCTGCGCCTCGAAATGGCTGCGGGCGCGGTCGGGACTGGCCATGGCCGGCACGATGCGGGCCTCCCCCTGTCCGGCCATGGCGTGGATGGCGGCCAGCGACGGGTGCAGGCTGAAAGTCCCGTCCAGGCGCAGGGCGGCATCAGGCGGGATGGCGATGCCCCGGCGCAGCCCGGCGTAGTCCGCATCGCCGATCGGCGGCGAGACGCTGAGACCGTCGAGCCCGCCCCGGCAGACGACGACGATCATCTTGTGGCCCGCCTGGACCTCGTCGGCGGAGGCGGCGCGACCCATGAAGGCGACCGACAGGCCGGCCCCGGCGGCCAGCAATGAGCGGCGGGTGAGGAAGGGAGTGGTCATCGGCGCTGGAACTCCGGGGACATCAGAAGCAGGGAAAGCGCTTCGGGCCGCGATTCGGCCCGGGCCACCGCCTTGCCGGTGCGCTCGGACAGCCGCTCGCCGAGGGCTGTTCGGGCGATGGCGCCGGGGTCGCGTTCCGGTGCCACCTGGGCCGAGAAGGCTTCGGCCCAGGCCATCCGCTTGATCAGGGCGTCCGGCGTCGCCCAGTAGGCGCTCTCGTCCGGCCAACCTTTCGGCGATGGCGGCGAGTAGGCTTTCTGGCCAAGGCCGTTGAGGGTCGGCGCCAGGTGTTCGATGGCCCCCGGTTGGCCGCCGATGGCCCGGTAGGCCGAGATGAGGAACTCATAGGGGGTCTTGAACTTGCTTGGCTCCGGCGCCCAGGCATGCGGCGAGGCGACCAGGCTCATGGCGACCTCGCTGAGGTTCCCGCCGCTGCTCAGCCAGGCCTGCTCCAGGTCGTCGACCAGGGCCGGTGGCGGGACGTCGGAGACGAAGTGGCGGGCGATCTTGCCGCAGACGAAGCGGGCGGTCTTCGGATCTGCCGCCAGATCCTTCATGACCGCCGTCGCCTGGTCGACGCCGCTGTCCTCGTAGCGCCTGCCGAGCACCGTGCGGTCGCCGGGCTCGTGAGCGGTGTCGCGGAAAACGAACTGGCCGAACTTTTCGGGTTCGCGCTGGTTGCCGACGCCCCAGCCGGTCAGGCAGCGGGCAAACTCGGTGACGTCGGCCTGGCTGTAGCCCCCGCCCACGCCCACCGTGTGCAGCTCGAGGATTTCACGGGCCAGGTTCTCGTTCAGGCCGCCGTTGCGGTTGTTGAGGTTCGGCCGTTTGGCCAGGGCCATGCCGAGGCGGCTGCCGGGGCCCGTCGACTGGGCCTGGTCAAGGTACAGCAGCATGGCCGGATGGGCGCTCGAGGCGATCAACAGGTCCTCGAAGCGGCCGAAGACGCGGGGCCGGATGGCCTCCTGCTCGAAGGGACCGACCGTCACGGCGGTCAGCAGCTTGATGCCGGAGACGGTAAAGTGGTTGCACCAGAACAGTGCCCAGCGCTCGCGGAAGGAGGCGTCGGTGCTGGCGCCCAGCCGGGCCCGAAGCAGGAAGTCCTCGGCGGCGCCTTCGCGGATCATCCCTCGGGTGACCTGGACCGGATCCTTTGCGGGCGCCATGCCGCTGTCTGCCATGTCACCGGCCTTCAGCTCGGCCATGTCCCGGCGCTGCTCGCGGCGATCGGCGCGGAAGTTGCGGAAGCCTGCGATGCGCCGGGCGCTCAGTTCCGAGGTGGCGACGCTGAGGTCGGCCCCGCGCGCGACAATCTGGCCGGACAACCAGCCTTGCGGGTCCGAACGGGCCGCCTCGATCTCGCCGGGGCGGGCTCCGAGGCCGAAGCGGGTGGCGGCGACGGCCGCCATCAGGTCCCTGGAAGGATAGGCCATTGGCTACGCGCCTCCTTGCAACTCTCGTCGGCTTGCCCCACTTCCACGCCCGCGCGGCGCAGTTCCGTCGCCGGCAGGGAAGATGAGATGGCGCTCAAGGGTCCGGACGACACGGTGCAGACCGCGCGGCGGTTCTACAAGGCGGTAACGGTGCAACCCGTCGATGGCGGATTTGCGGTCCTGCTCGACGGCCGCTCCCCGAAAAGTCCTGGCGGCCTGCCGATGGTGCTGCCGACCCAGGCGCTGGCGGATCTGGTAGCGGCCGAGTGGGAAGGGCAGGCGGAGTTCATCCTGATGGCCCGCATGCCGGCCACCCGCCTGGCCTTCACCGCCATCGAGAAGACCGCGCCGTCGCGCGCCGCCCTGGCCGACGAATTCGCTCGCTACGCCGGCAGCGACGCCCTCTGCTATTTCGCCGACCAGCCCAACGAGCTGATCCTGCGGCAGACGGCGGCCTGGGAGCCGGTGCTGCAATGGGCGCTGGAAGAGCACGCGCTGGCCTTCGAACGCGCCGCCGGCGTCATCCACCGGCCGCAGCCGGTCAAGACCCTGGAGCAGGCGAGGGCGCTGGCCCTGGCCATGGACGACTTCAGCCTCATCGCCCTCCTGAGCGCCACCAGCCTGTTCGGCTCGGCCCTGCTGGCGCTGGCCGTGCAACGCGGCCGCCTGACCGGCGAGGAGGCGCACCACCTCGCCCGGGTCGACGAAGCCTTCCAGGAGGAGCGCTGGGGCGTCGATGAGGAAGCCGCCGACCGGACCGCCAATCGCCTTGGCGAGGCCCGCATGCTGGGGGCCTGGTTCGACGCCCTGCGGTGAGCCTGGCGCTCGGCTTGCCGGTGACCTAGCGGGACGCTTGCGCCGCCCCTTCGCGCCCGTTAACCCGTCCCCTGATCACTTGTTGGGAGCAGGCGCGTGAAAGACATCCTGGTTGAGCTTGAACGTCGGCGCGAACAGGCCCGGGCCGGCGGCGGCGAGCGCCGCATCGCCAGCCAGCACGCCAAGGGCAAGCTGACCGCCCGCGAGCGCATCGACCTGCTGCTCGACGAGGACAGCTTCGAGGAGTTCGACATGTTCGTCGAACACCGCAGCCACGACTTCGGCATGGAGAACCAGCGCATCAGCGGCGACGGCGTCGTCACCGGCTGGGGCACCATCAACGGCAAGGTGGTCTACGTCTTCTCCAAGGACTTCACCGTGTTCGGCGGCAGCCTGTCGGGCGCCCACGCGGCCAAGATCGTCAAGGTCCAGCGCCAGGCGGCCAAGGTCGGCGCCCCGATCATCGGCCTTTTCGACGCCGGCGGCGCCCGCATCCAGGAAGGCGTCGACAGCCTGGCCGGCTATGCCGACATCTTCCTCGAAAACGTGCTGTCCAGCGGCGTGATCCCCCAGATCAGCGTCATCATGGGCCCCTGCGCCGGCGGCGACGTCTATTCGCCGGCCATGACCGACTTCATCTTCATGGTGAAGGACACGTCCTACATGTACGTCACCGGCCCGGACGTGGTGAAGACGGTCACCAATGAGGAGGTCAGCCACGAGGACCTCGGCGGGGCCCGCGTCCATGCCGCCAAGTCCGGCGTCGCCGAAGGGGCCTTCGACAACGACCTGGAAGCCCTGACCCAGGTGCGCCGGCTGATCGACTTCCTGCCCTCGTCCAACCGTGAAAAGCCGCCGGTGCGCGAGAGCTTCGACCCGCCGTTGCGCGAGGAGCCCAGCCTCGACACCCTGATCCCGGCCAACGCCAACAAGCCCTACGACATGAAGGAGCTGATCCTCAAGATTGTCGACGAGGCCGATTTCTTCGAGATCTCGAGCGAATGGGCCAAAAACATCGTCTGCGGTTTCGCCCGCATGGACGGTGAGAGCATCGGCAT
>SDZP01000135.1 GCA_004144935.1 Caulobacteraceae bacterium
TGGCCAGATCGGCGGCGGCGGCCTTCACTTCGGCCGAAGCCTGGGCCTCGGCCGAGGCGATCTTGCGCTCGGCCAGGGCGGCCCGGCGGGCGATGGTCTCTTCCAGCTTGACCTGGGCGTCGACCGCCATGCGGGCGGCGTCGGCTTCGGCTGCGGCCAGCATGGCCGTCGCCTGCTTTTCGGCGTCTTCGCGTTGGCCGCGGATTTCAGCCAGCAGGGCCTCGGCCTCGGCGCGCAGACGGGCGGCTTCGTCGAGGTCGGCCTGGATGGTGGCGGCCTTCTCGTCGAGCGCGCCGGCGATCTTCTTGAAACCGCCGACCAAGACGACGATGCCGAGGAAGACGATCAGGCCCCAGCCGACCCAGTTCTCGGGACTCCCCAGAAACTCGATCATCAGCGGGCCCCTTCCTTGACGGCCGTCAGGGCGGCGCTGAGGTCAGCGGCCCCGGGCGCGGCGCCGGTAAGCTTCTCGACGATGGCCGAGGCCGTGTCGGAGGCGATGGTCGCTACATGAGCCATGGCGGCGTCGCGCGAGGCCCGGATCCGGGTCTCGGCTTCCGCCATCTTGTCGGCCAGCTTGGCGTCCTCGGCGGCCTGACGGGCCTGCGCTTCGGCCGTGGCCTTGGCGCGGGCGTCGGTGGCCAGCTTGTGCGACTTGGCGCGGGCCTCGGCCAGATCCGCCTGGGCCTGGGCGGCCTGGGCGTTGGCTTCTTCCTGCACCTTGCGCGCCTGGTCGAGGGCGCCGGCGATGGTGTTGGTCCGCTCGTCGAGCACCTTGCGCAGACGCGGGGTGAAGACCCGGGCCATCAGCACATAGAGGATGACGAACAGGATCAGCAGCCAGGCGATCTGACCCGCCCAGTGCTGGAACTCGAACTGCGGCAGACCCGCGCTGCCGTGTTCGGCCGCGGTGCTCGCGTGTGTGTCGCCCGCCGTGGCGGCGTGCGGATCAGGACTGGCCATACCGGTCTTTTCCAGACCGGCGCGCCGCATCAGCGACACGCCGGGCTTGTGAGAAGTCTTAGGCGGAGAAGATCAGGATGCCGAGCACGAAGGCCAGGATGCCCAGGGCTTCGGCGAGGGCGGCGCCCACGAACAGGTTGCCGATCTGGCTGGCGGCGGCCGACGGGTTGCGCAGGGCGCCCGTCAGGAAGCTGCCGAAGATGTTGCCAACGCCGATGCCGGCGCCGATCATGCCGAGGGTCGCGAGGCCCGCGCCGATGTACTTGTAGGTCGTCGGTTCCATGACAGTTTTAGTCCTAGTGAGATGGTTAGAGAGGTTCGGTTTGGGCCGCTTTTAGTGGCCGTGACCGAGATTGACCACATCGTTCAGATAGATGGTGGTCAGAACGGCGAAGACGAAAGCCTGCAGGAAGGCCACGAGGAACTCGAGGGCCGTCAGGGCGGTGACCATCCCGAAGGACAGCGGCCCGACCAGGATACCCAGCCAGCCGATACCGCCGATGGCGGCGGCCCCGACGAAGCCGGCGAACACCTTCAGGGCGACGTGGCCGCCCATCATGTTGCCGAACAGACGCAGGGTCAGGGTGAGCGGGCGCAGCAGGAAGGAGGCGAACTCGATCGGGATGATGACCGGCAGCAGCGGCCACGGCACGCCGCCCGGCACGAACAGCTTGAAGAAGCCGAGGCCATGCTTGGCGAAGCCGACGATGAGCACCAGGGCGATGGTCACCACGCCGAAGGTGGCGGTCACGGCGATCTGCGACGTCGCGGTGAACATGTGAAAGACGCCGGGGATGTTCACCAGACCCAGGAAGTTCATCGCCAGGATGAACATGAAGATCGTGAACACGAACGGCATGTACTTGCGGCCTTCATGGCCGATGATCGAGGTGGTCAGATTGTCGATGAGGCCGAACATCTGCTCGCCGACGCCCTGCAGGCGGCCGGGCACGACCTTGGCGTTGGCGGTGACAACCGACATGAAGGCGACGATGGCGACAAAGGCGAGGGTCATCGCCAGGTGCGAGTTGGTGAACGCCAGATCGACCGAGCCGATACCCGGCAGGGTGACGTCGGGGAGGTCGACGATCTTCTCGATCTTGAACTGATGCAACGGATCGGCCACGGGCCTATCGCTCCTTAATCTTCGTCTTCGTCGTCGTCGACGATGGTGGGAAGCGGGGTATCGCCCTGCTCCGCCTTCGCCATGGCCATCAACCGGTTGGCCGTGCGCCGCGCCATATAGAGCGACAGCGCAAACCCCCCGAGGACCCCGCCGATCATGCCCCACGGCTTGGTCGGCAGGAACTGGTCGATGACCGCCCCGATAGCCAGACCGATGAGCACGCCGCCCAGCAGTTCAGCCAGAATCCGCCAAGCCTGGCTGGTCGCCGCCTCGCCAGCCGCGTGCGACGCGGGTTTGGCGGTGCGCGCCTGGAGTGCGGCGGCCCGTTCGTCGAGGCGTTTCAGCGCCTCTTCGCGGTTTTCGTCGGCCCTAGGCATGGGAGCGGTCAGCTCTGCAAACGGCCTAGAAGAACACCCTCCGGGCCCGGCTTGATCGGCGCGGAACCTATAGACCCTGCTGCGGTGCGTCAAGGCTGGTTCGGCAGTATTTAAAGCACTGAAAACGTTGCGCTTTTAGACCTCTTGTCAGGCCACCGCCGGTTCCCTGCCCCTGATCGCCGCCACCCGGCCGATAGCGGCCTCGGCCTCCGCCATGATGCGGCGCACGGTCTCGCCGGCCGGCAGGACGTCGTGCACGCCGCCGGCGCTCTGGCCCATGGCGAAGCAGCTCTTGTCGGGGTCGAGGTGCTCGGTCTGGCCGCCGATGCCGCCCATGGCGTTGTTCTGGATGGAAATGCCGGCCTGGACCGGGAAGGGCTGGATGTCGCCCGGCCGCGATTCCCAGTCCTCGACATAGGGGTTCTTGCGCACCCGCATCGGCTTGCCGCTGTAGCAACGGGTGCGGACGGTGTCCTCGTCGACCGATTCGACGATGGTCTGGCGGTAGAGCTCGCCCGCATGGGCTTCGGTCGAGGCGATGAAGCGGGTGCCCATCCAGACGCCGACGGCGCCGAGGGCCAGGGAGGCCGCCAGGCCGCGTCCGTCGTAAAGCCCGCCGGCCGCCACCACCGGAATCTTCACGGCCTCGACCGCCTGGGCGACGAGCGGCAGGGTTCCAACGAGGCCCGTGTGTCCGCCGCCCTCGCCGCCCTGGCAGATCACCGCGTCACAGCCGGCCTGCTCGGCCTTCACCGCATGTTTGACCGCGCCGCAGACGACCATGACCTTGAGCCCGGCCTTCTTGAGTTTCTCGAGGATGGGCATCGGAATCCCGAGCCCGGCGACGAACGAGGAGGCGCCTTCCTCGATAATCACATCCACGCTGGCGGTCAGGCTCTCCGGGCTCGCGGCCAGCAGGTCGACGCCGAAGGGACCGTCCGTCAGCTTGCGCACGGCGCGCATCTGTTCGCGGATGAAGTCCGGCCCGCGTCCTGCCATGCCCAGCACGCCATAGCCGCCGGCGTTGGTCACCGCGGCCGCCAATTCGGCGTAGGAAACCCCGCCCATGCCGGCCAGCATGATCGGATGCTCGACGCCCAACAGGTCGCAGAGCGGGGTATGAAGGGTCATGGCGTTACTCCCCGCGGGCCGCTCTTCGGTAGTGATGGGGCCCGTCGTCGAGCATCAGAGGACGGGTTACGCGGCGGGCGTCAAGCGCCGAAGCGTTCCACCGCCTCACGGATGACGCGGCGGGTCTCTTCCCATTCGACGATTGCCAGCGCCTCTTCCAGCGTGAAGAATCTGGCGTCCGCGGCGTCGTCGCCGGCGACGGGATCGCCGCCCAGCCAGCGGGCGGCATAGTCGATCATGATGTAGTGGCGGGTGGTCATCACCCCGTCGACCACGTCGATCAGGCCGAGAATCTCCGCCTCGACCGAGGTTTCTTCGCGCAGTTCCCGCAGCGCGCCGGCCTGCAGGGTCTCGCCCCACTCCAACCGGCCGCCCGGCAGGCTCCACTGGCCCTGGCGGGGCGGGTTGCCGCGCTTGATCAGCAGAACCTCGTCCCCGCGCAGGCAGACGACCCCGACGGTGGGCACCGGTCGCGGCGAGGCGGTCTCTTCAAGGGGCGGCTGGCTCATGACGCGAGCTGTAGGCGCGCGATCAGGCCGCCGTCCAGCCGCCGTCGATGGACAGGTGGGCGCCGTTGACCCCGGCCCCGGCCTGGCTGGCCAGATAGAGGACCATGCCGTTCAGCTGGTCGAAGGTGATGAACTGCTTGCTGGGCTGGGCGGCGAGGATGACGTCCCGCACGACCGCGTCCTCGCTGAGGCCCCGCGCCTTGGCGGTGTCCTTGATCTGGCCGTCGACCAGGGGGGTGTGGACGTAGCCCGGGCAGATGGCGTTGCAGGTGACGCCGGCCTCGGCGATCTCCAGGGCGACGGTCTTGGTCAGGCCGAGCACCCCGTGCTTGGCCGCGACATAGGCGCCTTTGAAGGGGCTGGCGACCAGGCCGTGAGCCGAGGCGATGTTGATGATCCGCCCGTGCTTGGCGGCCTTCATGATCGGCAGGGCCGCGCGGATGGCGTGGAAGTTGGACGTCAGGTTGATGGCGATGATCTGGTCCCACTTTTCGGTGGGAAACTGGTCGATCGGCGAGACGAACTGGATGCCCGCGTTGTTGACCAGGATGTCGAGCCGGCCGAAAGCGTTGTGCGCAAAGGCGACCATGTCGGCGATCTGCGCGCCGTCGGTCATGTCGGCGCCGTGGTAGCGGACGCGGACGCCGGTGGACTTTTCAAGGGCGGCGCGGGTCGACTCGATGGCGACGGGATCGCCAAGGCCATTGAGCACCACATCGACGCCGGCCTCGGCCAGGGCCTGGGCGATGGCGTGGCCGATACCGCTGGTCGAGCCGGTGACGATCGCCGCCTGGCCTTTGAGCCCATAGTCCATGAACGCGCTCCGACGTCTCTTATTGTGCGGCGCAGCATAGACCTTCGCGCCGCATCATTCGAGCGCCTATAATTCATCCTTCGATGAATTACGAGCGGCGGCCCGCTGCTGCGCCACTGGCGGCGGCTGGGGCCGGGCGAAGACCCAGTCGAGATCGTTCGAGAGCTGGCTTTTGAAGGCATAGCCGGCGGTGTCGAACGCCTTCAGGTCGGCGGCGCGCTCGATCCGCTGGTCGATGGCGAACCGTGCCATCAGTCCCCGCGCCTGCTTGGCGAAAAAGCTGAGCTGGCGGGTCTCGCCGTCCTTTTCCTCAAGGAAGCGGCAGGTGACCACCGGCAGCTTCAGGGCGGCGGCGTCGATGGCTCCGAAATATTCCTGGCTGGCCAGGTTGATCAGCGTCGGATCGACATGACCCCTGGCGTCGTCGTTGAGCTGGCGCGCGACCTTGTCGCCCCAGAAGTCGTAGAGGTTGGATCCGCGCTTCGTCTTCAGGCGCGTGCCCATCTCCAGCCGGTAGGGCTGGATGGCGTCGGCCGGGCGCAGCAGGCCGTAGAGGCCCGACAGGATGCGCAGATGATCCTGGGCCCAGGCGAAGGCGGCCTTGTCCAGGGTGCGGGCCGACAGGCCGGTGTAGACGTCGCCGTTGAAAGCCACGGCGGCCTGCAGGCCCTCTTCGCCGTTCGGATCGAAGGCCTGGAAGCGGGCGTGGTTGAGGCTGGCCAGGGCGTCCGACAGATGCATCAGCCGCTTCAGCTGGCGGGCGCTCTGGCCCCTGGCGACCTTGGCCAGCTCGACCGTATCGGCCTTCAGCCGCGCCTCAGTGAGCGGCAACGGCTTTGGCGGCGCGGTGAAGTCCAGCGCCTTGGCGGGAGAGATGACCATCAGCATGGGCGGCAGATAGGGCGTGTGGCGCTGGAAGGCCAGTCCTCGGATGCCTGTTGACCCCCCATCATTCCCCACCCAGTCTCGCCCCCAACAGGGGGAATTCTTGATGCGACCGATGACCTGGCTCGGCCTGACGCTGGCCATGCTGCTGCCGGCCGGCTGTTCGATGAATCAGCCGCCGGGTACGCCGAAAGACGCCGAACTGGCGGCGATCAAGACCTACGAGCAGGTCGTGGCCGGTGACGTCGCGGGACTGCAGGCGCGGGGAACGAAGGACCTCCAGGGACCGGAGGCTGGCGCGGCGGTGCTCCAGCTCCAGGCCTTGATTCCAAAAACCACCCCGACCTCCAGCCGAACGCTGCGCTGGCAACTGTTCAACGGGACCGGCGGGGAGCAGGCCTCGATCGTCCGCGAGTACGTCTACGCCACCCACGTCGCCCTGGCCGACACCACGCTGGCAAGGCCGGCGTCGGGGCGACCCTGGCAGGTCCGCGGCTTCAATGTCCGGGTCGCCACCAATGCCGAGCTGGCGGCCGCCAAGTTCAGCCTGGCCGGGCGATCGCCGCTGCACTACCTGGTTCTGGCAGGGGCCATCCTGTCGCCGTTGGCCTGCCTTTTCGGCCTCGTCACCGTGCTTCGGGCGCCCAAATTCAAATGGAAGTGGGCGTTCGCGATCCTGAGCCTGCTGGGCTTCGTGCAGTTCAGCATCAACTGGGCCAGCGGCGCTTTCAACGTCTCGCCGATATCCTTCCAGCTGCTTGGGGCCGGGGCCTTGAGCGGGGGCTCCGCCTTCGACAGCTGGGTGATCAGCTTTTCGTTGCCGATCGGCGCGGCGGTGGGCGTCTGGCGAGCCCGCAAGGCCAGGCGTGAGGCCACGGCGGCGCAACTCAACCCCTTTGACGAACCTAGAACAGAACCCGCGGATTCATGATCCGCCCGGGGTCCAGGGCCGCGCGGATGGCGCGCAGGGCCTCGACCTCGATGGGGCTCTTGTAGCGCAGGGCGTCGGCGGTCTTGGCGGCGCCCAGGCCGTGTTCGGCGCTGATCGAGCCGTCCAGTTCGGCGACCAGGTCATGCACCCGGCGTGAGCCCTCGTCGCGCAGGGCGTTGTGGTCCCCGTCCGCCTCATCCAGGCGCCGCAGCACATCGTAGTGCACGTTGCCGTCGCCGACGTGGCCGAAGGCGACCACGCGGACGCCGGGCCGGAACGCCTCGACCAGGGCCGTGGCCCGCTCGATGAACTCGGCCATCTTCGAGACCGGCACCGAGACGTCGTGCTTCCAGGCGGCGCCTTCGGCCTTCTGGCCACCGGACTGGTTCTCCCGCACGGCCCAGAAGGCGCGGGCCTGGGTCTCGGTCTGGGCGATGGCGGCGTCGGCGATCAGGCCGTCCTGCAGGGCGTGGGCCAGCAGGCGCTCCAGGGCCGCCTCGGCGACGCCGGGCTCGCCGCTGGTGGTCTCGACCAGCACATACCAGGGATGCAGGCCCTCGAGCGGCTCGCGCAGGCCGGGGATGTTCCTGATCGCATAGCCGACGCCTGCCCGCCCCATCAGCTCGAAGGCCTCGACGGCGCCGCCGGTCTCCTCCTTGGCGCGGGCCAGCAGGGCGATGGCGTCACGGGCGCTGGACAGGCCGCAGATGGCCGTGGCGGTCGAGACCGGCCGAGGGAAGAGCTTCAGGCTGGCGGCGGTGACCACGCCCAGCGTCCCCTCGGCGCCGATCAGCAGCTGCTTGAGATCGTAGCCGGTGTTGTCCTTGCGCAGCCGCTTGAGGCCATTCCACACCTCGCCGTTTGGCAGCACCGCTTCCAGCCCCAGCACCAGGTTTCGGGTCGTGCCAAAGCGCAGCACCTGGGTGCCGCCGGCATTGGTCGAGACCACGCCGCCGACGGTGGCCGATCCCTCCGAGGCGAGGCCGAGCGGGAAGCGGCGGTTGAGCTTGGCGGCCGCTTCATGCACCGCCGCCAGGGTGACGCCGGCTTCGGCGACGATGACATCGTCGAAGCCGTCGATGTCACGGATGGCGGTCAGCCGCTCGGTGGAGAGCAGAATCTCCCCCTGCGGAATCTGTCCCGAGACCAGGCCGGTGTTGCCGCCCTGCGGGGTGATGGCGACGCCCGCCTCGGCGCAGAGGCCGACGACGGCCGAGACCTCGGCGGTGTTGCGCGGCAACGCCAGCAACGGCGTCGTCCCCTGCCAGCGGCCACGCCACTCGACCAGCTTGGGCGCGACACGGTCGGGGTCCTGGCTCCAGCCGCCCTCGCCGAGCACGGCCTTCAGGCGGGAAACGACATCGGCGGGAACGGGGATGGTCATGGTGGCCGAGGATACGCCCTCGGCTCCTGCCTGTCAGCCGATGAAGCCGGCGGCGCGCTTCAGCCGGTCGTTGATGGCTTCGCCGAGGCCGCTGTCCGGGATCGGAGCGACGGCGATCGCCAGCGGCCCTGTGCGGTCGGCCGCGCGGAGCATGGCGAAGAGATTGGCCGCCGCTTCCGCCAGGTCGCGGGCGGGGCTGAGGTTGAACGGGCTGTCGGACGGACCGAAGGCGAGGAAGGCCTCGCCCGCCTCGGGGCCGGCGGCGTTCAGGCGCACAGGCGCATCCGGGGCGTAGTGCAGGGCCATCCGCCCGGGCGAGCGCTTGGCGTCGGCCTCGGCTTCCGCCAGGGGGCCGATCAGGGCCTCGATCTGGGTGCGGGTGACGGCGCCGGGACGGAGCAGGCGCGGCGGACCGCCAAGCACGGAAACCACCGTCGATTCCAGGCCGACCTGGCAGGGCCCGCCGTCGAGGCCGGCGGCGGCCCGGTCGCCGGTCTCCTCGCGGGCGTCGGCGTAGGTGGTGGGGCTGGGG
>SDZP01000136.1 GCA_004144935.1 Caulobacteraceae bacterium
GCCCTGATGCAGAAGGCGGCGGAACATGTGCTCAAGACAACCCAGCCATTGCGTTACGCCAGTTGGGCTTTACGCGCAGCGCTGGCTGAACCGGATTCTGCTCGCCGCGCCGCAATCCTGGTCGAGGCGTCGAGCGTCCTGGAGCCGCTGACAGAGGCGGGCTCCCCCGCCGACCGCGCCGAAGCCCTGGTGAACCTGGCCTATCTGCGTCGTGCTCAAGGGCGCGAAGCAGAGCCACAGGCCATGATGCAGAGAGCGCTTGACCTGGATTCGTCAAATCTGGGGGCGCTGGATGCCATGTCCCTGGCTGACATCCAGGCGGGGCGCTGGGAGAGCGCGCGGACCCACGCCTTGGCCGGTATCGACCAGTGCCGCCGCGGCAGACAGCTTCGCAATCGGAGCGAATGGATCGGGGAAATCTGCCTGCCGCGCTTCACGTCGACGACCCTGTTTGCCGCGGCTGACTACGGGACCATGCTGGCCAACTACGAGCGGGTCGCCAACCTGGCCGTTATGCGCGGTGATGAGGAGAGCAGGCTTGGCCTTCTGGTGGATATCCCGGAAATGCGGGGCCGACTGCATGACTTTGACGGCGCGGTCGGTGTCCTGCGCCAACTGCCGGCGGACGCCCCCGGCGAGACCTACCATGCTTCCCGCTGGATGGCGTACCGCGTCCTGCGCGGCCGCGAGCTTGGCGACGCGCCGGCCGCGCTGGCGGCCGCAAGGCAATTCCGGGCCCGCGGCCGACCGCCGATGCGGATGATGACGGACATCATGGAGTCGGTTTCGGTCGAGGCGGAACTCGGGGACCCGCGGGTGGCGCAGGCCCTTGTTCGCGACATGCCGCTGGACTGCTACCCCTGCGTCCTGGTTCGGGCCCGCACGGCCTGGGCCCTGAACGATCACGCCGGCGCGCGCCGCTGGTACGACCATGCGGTGCGCATCGGGCCGTCCCTGCCCATGGCCTACAGCGCCCGGGGGCAGTGGCGCGCCGCGCGCGGCGACCTGGACGGGGCGATCGCCGATTTCCGCGCCGCGCAGGAACGGGGGCCGCGCTGGGCTGATCCGCTCAAGTATGAAGGGGATGTCCTGATGCGGCAGCGCAGGTTCGGGGCCGCCGAGCGGAAGTACCGGCAGGCGGCGGAGCGAGCGCCCCGGTGGGGAGCGCTGCGCCTGGCCTGGGGCGACGCCCTGGCCGCCAAAGGCCGGACCGAACCGGCGAAGGCGCAGTGGCGCGCCGCGCAGGGCCGGGTCATCACGCGGGCCGAGCGGGCTGTGGCGGTGCAGCGATTGGCGGGTGGAGGAAAGATTGGCCGCTAGGATACGGCCCCGTCGCGGCGCCGCGCCCCCGACCACGCCCGACGCCATCGAAATCGCCATGGAGGCCGAGGCCACCGGTGTTGAGCCGCAAGGCCTCGCCCGGACGGTGCTGGCCGGCCAGGTCGGTCTCATCGAGGCACAGACGCGGGTCCTGCGGCTTCAGGCCTTCAATGAGCGCGCCGCCGGCGCGCTGAAGGTGCTGACAGGCCTTGCCGGGGTGTCGGTCGCGGTCGTCCTGGGGCTCATGGCCTGGACGGCGTCCCAGGACCGGACCGTGGTCTTCGACGCCTTCTCGACGCCGCCGGACCTGGCGGCGCGCGGCGTGACCGGTCAGGTCGTCGCCACCCGGTTCCTCGACCACATCAGGTCCATCCATCGCCAGGGGGATGACAGCCGGCCTGACCAGAGCTTCCGCAACAGCTGGGGCGGCGAGGCCACGGTCGCCATTCCCGGAGCCGGCATTTCCGTCGGCGACCTGATGAGCCTTTTCCGGGCCTGGCTGGGCAAGGAGACGCATTTCGGCGGCGAAGTCATCCGGACCGCCGACGGCTACCTGGTCACCGCCCGTACGGACGGCGTCGCGCCTGTCACCGTCCGGGGCGGCGTCGATGATCTGGACGCCACCCTGGTCCGGGCGGCCGAGGGCCTCTACCGCGAGGCCGAGCCCTATCGGTATGCAGCCTATCTGATGAACGCCAACCGGATTCCGGAAGCCCGCGATGTCCTGGAGCCGCTGGCCAGGACGGGTCCACGGGAAGAGCAGCCCTGGGCCTGGTCATTGCTGGCCGTGGTCTACAGCGTCCTTGGCGACCAGCGGCAATCGCTCGCGGCGGCGCAGACCGCGCTGCGGGTCGATCCGGACTTCGTCCTGGGCCACAGCTTCACCGGCAACACCGCCTACTACATCGGCCTGTCGGAACTCGAGCTGCAGTCTTATCGCAAGGCCCGGAAAGTCGGCCGGGTGCGGGGGATGAGCGCCGAGGCCTTTCGCGACCGTCGCCTGAGCACCGACGGATCCATTGCGCATCTGGTCGGCGACTATGGGCGTGAGCTGGAGATTTTTGATCGGCCGGGGAGAGCCGTCTCGCCATGGCGGATGGCCAACGCCGCCATCGCGGCGGCGCCGATCCACGATATCGCGCGGGCCCGGGCGCTTCGCGCTCAGGACGGCAGGACCGACGACGCCGCCCGGCTGCCGGACGCCTTCACCGGCGAGGCCCACCTGGTCGACTACGACATCGCCGCCGCGCTCGATGACTGGGCCGCCGCGCGCGACTCCATCCAGAAGACCATCGCCGCCCTGCCCCCGGGCCGGTTCTGGGAGGCGGTGCGGGACGTGCATATGCGGCCCCGTCTCGGCGTCGCCCTGGCCCGGACCGGCGACATCGAAGGCGCCAGGCGGGCGGTGGCCGGACTGGCCGGCGATTGCTATCCATGTCTGCTCGCCCGGGCGCGGATCGAAAGCCTGGCGAACGCCGCTTCGGCCGACCTCTGGTTCTCCCGCGCCGTCGCCCAGGCGCCGTCGATCCCCTTCGCCTATGCCGAATGGGGCCGCGCCCGGGCCGCGGCGGGAGATCGGCAGGGCGCCATTGCCCTGTACCGGAAGGCCGCGGCGCGGGGCCCCAGATGGGCGGATCCCCTGGCATACTGGGGGGACGCCCTCGCCGCGTCCAGGGATTGCCGGGCCGCACTGGGAAAATACAGGGCCGCGGCGGATCGCGCGCCCAGGTGGGGCTATCTGCAGCTGGCCATGGGCCGTTGTCACGACGCACTTCGACGCCCTGATCAGGCCGCCGGCCATTATCGCCAGGCGCTCGGTCTGGGCCTGTCGGCGGCCGACAGACGGGAAGCCGGCGAGCGACTTTCCAGGACCGGCCGTTGACGACGTCCGGGCTGGCTGCTCGGGCGGTCAGCTCGCTGCCTCATGCCTTGCGGCCTTCGGCTTACGTCCGGAACGGCGCGAACCTTTGCCGCTGCTCCTATGCCGAAGCCAGAGAGCGGAACGTCCGAGACGGCGCGGCGAGCCCAGCGATAAAGTCCATCGCGAGCCAACTCAATATCCGACAGCGCGGCCCCCTCAGTAATCAAACGGATCGTAACCCCCCGCATACTCCGGCGGCCCCAGCCCGCTGTTCGTCGGCGGATCGAACGGGTCGTAGCTTTCCGCATACTCCGGCCAAGGCCGCCAGTGCTCCACCGGCGGCCTCAGCCGGTCGATCGAGCGGCCGATCAGGGACAGGCAGTCGACCTCGTCGTCATGGCGCCCCATCGGAAACGCCACGCACTCGTCGATGAAGCAGTCGCCGTCGCCGTCGTCGCGCACCCAGACCCGGCCCTCGCGCACCAGGGCCTGGGCCGCCCGCGCCCGGGTCGGCTTGTCCTGCCCCGAGCTCAGCCATTCCAGCGGGCAGCTCAGCCGCCGCTGGCGCAGCTTGGCGACCAGCATCGGCCCCACCGCCCGCTGGATCACCCCCGCCTCGCCGAACCAGCGGCGGACGCCGCCCTTGGGCCGGAAGTGGGCGATCAGGTCGCACTGCCGCTCGATCCACTGGTCGCTGCTGGTCTGGCCGCCCCAGCTGCCGACCCGCCACAGGTTCAGGTGCGCATCGACGCCCCAGACGGTCAGCCGGGTGTAGTCGCCGCCGCCCTCGGTCACCGCATAGTCGCTGGATCCGTAGTAGCGCAGCGTCCTGGGCAGCTCATGCTCCTGGAAGCGGCGGAACCAGCCGCGCTCGAAATAGCTGCCCTCCTCCGGCCGCGGCCGCTGCTGGTAGAGGGCGTTCCAGGTGCGCGGGTTCAGCTTGAACTGGCCCCAGTGATCGTCGCCCCAGTATTCCGGCCACAGCCAGTCGCCCACCTTTCGGCCCAGCGGATCGTCCGCCCGCTCGGCCTGGGCGGGGATGTTGACCACCTCCCAGGTCTCGCCGTCGCGGCACAGCACCGGACCCGATCGCCCGTCATAGTCGGCGGGCAGCAGGCTGCCGGCCAGGTCGTCCTCATGCCAGCGGGTCTGGATCAGCACGATGCGGCCGCCGGCCTTCAGCCGTGTGCGGACGGTGTCGTCGAACTCCTCACGGGTGCGCTTGCGGATCAGCGGGCTGTCGGCCTCGGCCCGGCCCTTGACCGGGTCGTCGATGACGATCAGGTCGGCGCGGTTGCCGGTGATCCCGGCCAGCATGCCGGCCCCCATCCAGTCGCTGCCGTTGTCGAGGCCCCAGTCCAGGGCGCTGGCCCGCGCCTTGTCCGGCCGCACCCCCATGATCAGGGCATAGGCCGGCTGCCGGGTGACGCTGCGCGCCTTGCGGCCGCGCCGGGCGGCCAGCGCCGTGGCGTAGGTCACCACCAGGGCGCTGCGGTTGCCCTTCCGCCCCAGGAACCAGGGGGTGAAGACATCCACCGCATAGGTCGACTTGGCCGAGCCCGGCGGCATGAAGGCCATCAGCCGCCGGATCTCCCCCCGCTCCACCGCCGCCAGCTTCTTCAGCCACAGCCGATGATGCGCCGCCAGCCGGGGCGGATCGGCCGGTCCGCGCGGGCCCACCCCCGGCACGTCGATCACCCGGCTGAAGATCGGCAGCCGCTGGCGCGCCGCCCAGATGCGGGCGGGGTTGGTCAACTGCTCGCGGTCAGCCTCCTTGGTTCCGGCCGGAAGTTTGGCGGCCCGGATGGCGGCGCGCTCCTCCAGACTGGCGATCAGCGCGGCCAGGGCCGGGTCCTGGCCGGGCTTGCGGTCGCCCCTTCGGATGGCGTCGGTGGCCTGCAGCTCCTCGTACATCGTGCCGGTGGCGCCGATGAACAGCGTCCAGTAGCCCGAGCGGATGGAGCCCCTGCGCTTCCAGTCGGTGATCAGGGAGGCCTTGAGACCCATCCTCGCGCCCAGCTTCTTGGCCCCGCCGGCCTCCTCGATCATCGCGGCATAGGGGCGCGGCCAGGCCGACCGCTTCACCATTCCTCCGCCCCCGGACGGTCGGCGCCCTTGAACCGCTCCCAGCCCATGCCCTCGCGCCGCTCCACGGCCTTCGGCTCCATCGCCCGCCGCTCCCAGGCCCGCGCCCGCCGCACGGCGCGCGCCTGGTGCCCCTCGCAATAGACGCCCCGCTGGCGGCCGCCCGTCTGGTCGGCGCGGGCGCAGCCGCAGAACAGCTGAACTCCGCGCCCGTCCTCGGCCACCGGCCATCGGCAATCGTCCTCGCCCAGGTCCTCCAGCCGCCGCAATCGCGCCGCCTCGACGACCAGCGGCGCCGGCCTCCGCACCGGAACCTGCGCCTCCAGCGTCTCGCCCCGCCGCCAGCCCAGCCGCGCCAGCTTGGCGCTGATCACACCCTTGGCCACCCCCATGCGGCCGGCGATCAGCAGATGCGACAGGCCCGCCTCGAACAGCATCCTCAGCCGCTCCAGCCGCTCGCGCGGCCATTCGGCCCGGCTTCGTTGAAAGGCTTGCGAGGCAGGCGCGCGGGCATGGCCCGTCGCGCCGCAAACGGCGGCGATCTGCATGTCGGTCACTCGTGAACTTGGAAAGGGAAGGGAGAGGTGTCGGCGCCGCCGGTTCAGCCGGGCGAAGCGCGCGTCCGCCGCGCCGCGGCCCCGGCCAGTTCTTCCAGGCTGGCATGGCCGCGCAGCACGATGGCCGCCCAGTAGCGGGGCGGAATCGAATCCGACCGCTTCCACTGATGGGCGCGGCCGGCCGGGCACTTCAGCAACCGGGCCAGCCGCGAGGGTCCACCGGCGATCGCAATGACGTCGCGGTGGCTCCGATGGGGTTCTCTATCGGGCATGAACGTACTGTACTAATTATACAGGACCGGCTCAACCCCCATCTGTAGACAACATACAGGAATTGTCGTAGGTTTCCTACATGACCCCGCCCGCCGACCTTTCCTCACCCCACGCAGCCGGCGCCGAACGCCTGCGCCGCGCCCGCCGGGCCAAGGGCCTGGGCTCGGCGGCGGAGGCCGCCCGCGCCCACGGCTGGAACCTCAACACCTACGCCAGCAACGAGAACGGCAACGCCAGCTTCTCCTTCCGCAAGGCCGAGGACTATGCCCGCGCCTTCGGGGTGCGGGCCGAATGGCTGTATGCCGGCAAGGGGACGATGAAGGCCCGCCGCGCCGGCCTGCCGGTGCTGGGCAAGGTGGCGGCCGGGGCCGAGGCCCTGTTCGACGACGACTACGAGATGGGCGCCGCCGCCGACTGGCTGGACCCCATGGTGCCCGAGGACGGCATCGTGCTGATCGTCGACGGCGAGAGCATGATGCCCCGCTTCAGGCATGGGGAGCACCTGATCTTCGGCCGCCGCTACGACGACCCCAGCCCCCTGGTCGGCCAGGAGGTCATGGCCCGCCTCGCCGACGGCCGCAAGGTGGTCAAGATCCTCCGCCGGGGGGCGGCGCCGGGCCTCTGGACCCTGGAAAGCATCAACACCCGCTTCAAGCCGATCGAGGACGTCGAACTGCTCTGGGCCCTGCCGTTCATGGGCCTGCGGGTCTAGGGCCAACCGAAATTCAGGGCTCCTGAATCCGCTCATCCCGGCGAATGCCGGGACCCATTTCATAGAGCGCCGGATGAGCCGCATGAGGCGCAAATACAGTTCGAAGACTCCGTTATCGCTTTCCATTGAAGCAGCGGGATTTACGAAATGGATCCCGGCATTCGCCGGGATGAGCGGATGATTGGGGAAGGTCCCGGTGTCATGGGAACCTTGAGCGAACCGTCTCGCCCGCCGCGCGTTCCGCGCTACATGAGCGCCATGACCTTCGAACGTCCCGTCAAGCCGCCGCTGCGGACCTTCGCGGTGATCGCCGCCGCCCTGCTGGCCGTCGCCGCTGCCCCGCTGATCGCCCTCGCCGGCCTCCCCGACGCCAGCGCCTTCGCCGAGGACGGCAACGAGACCCTGCGGGCCGCCGGCTACGCCTTCGCCATCTGGGGCCTGATCTACGCCCTGCTGGTCGCCTATGGCGTCTGGCAGCTTGTCCGCCAGACGCCCGAGACCGCCGTGCTGCGCGCCGTCGCCTGGCCGTCGGTGGTCGCCATGACCGGCTGCGCCGCCTGGCTGCTGGCCGCGGGGCTGGACCTCAAGGCGCTGAGCGTGGCGATCATCGCCGGCTCGGCCGCCGCCGTCATCACCGGCCTGCTCCGCGCCCGGCCGCACCGGGGCGAGGTCGGGCCGGGGACGCGGTTCTTCATCTTCTGGCCGCTCGGCCTGCTGGCCGGCTGGCTGACCATCGCCAGCTTCATCAACCTGATCACCGTGCTGACCGCCTGGGGCGTGATCACGCCGGATCTGGCGCGGCCCGCCGCCCTGCTCGGCATCCTCGGCGTGCTGCTGGTCGGCGGGGCGGTGGTGTGGCGGCTGCGCCACCTGGCCTACGGCCTGCCGATCGTCTGGGGTCTGATCGCCGTCTGGGCGGCCGAGCATGTCGCCAAGCCGCAGGTCGGCCAGTCCGCCCTGGTCGCCGCCGGCGTCATGCTGCTGGTCAGCCTCGCCGCCGGCCGCAAGCGTCAGGCCTGAGTCAGGACGTCCTGGTTCTTTTCGAACCCCTCGAACAGCTCGGCGATCACCTCGACATGCTCGCGCGCCAGCCGGTTGATCGGCTCCGAGCGCAGCACCTCGGCCGGCACCGTCACCCCCCGCGCGCCCACTGCCTTGCAGTGGCCGCTGGCGATCAGCCGGTGCACGTAGCGGCGGGCCGTCTCGCGCGGGATGCCCAGCGTCCTGGCCACCGAGGCGATGGTCACCGGCCGGCGCATCCCGTCCGGGAACACGCCGTCGACCGCCAACGGACTGGGCCGCAGCGGTTCGTTCAGATGACGGACGCTGCCCTGGCAGACGGCCAGGAAGGTCGCCGCCAGCAGGACGTCGCCATCGAACGGCGCGCTGAGCACCGCCATCTGCCGCAGGAAGTAGTCCATGCCCAGCCGAAGCAGAAAACGCTCCTGCACCGGCGTGCGCAGCGCCGGATCTTGCGGAATACCCTTCAAACTCTGTTTCCCAACTCGTGAAGGCCTGACGGCCCGGCCCGATCGTCCGTCCTCGACGAAAAACCGGCGTTTTTGTCCCTGACGCTAGGTAGCCCGCCAGCTTCCACGGTCCATGCGGCAAAACAGCCGTTGCCCCAATATGGGCCTATCGGGCCGCCGCCTCTTGACGTTTCGTTCTGTAGGTTTCATACTGCCTGCCCTTCCCGACATTCCAGGAGCCGCCCCTGACCGCGCCCCCGCGTCCGGTGAGCCATGCCGATCCGGCGTGGTTCGCAACCCTGCCTCGTCTGCGCCCCGACGGGACGGAGGAGCCCGACTACGGCCGCATCGAGATCGC
>SDZP01000137.1 GCA_004144935.1 Caulobacteraceae bacterium
GGCGGGCGCGGGGCCAGTGGGGCTGGTGACAGGGTCTGGCAGCAGTGAAGCGGCCGGACGGGCCGACTGTTCCCCCCTTTAACGGGCATGACCGGCGGGCGGGCGCGGGCGAGGGTTGCGGCGACCCTGGAGTGATCCCCATGCGCCTGCTCGCCCTCGCCGCCGCCCTCGCCCTGACCGCCGCTGTCCTGCCGGGCCTTGCCCGGGCGGCGGAGAAGATCGACGGCGTGTGGAAGGGCAACTACGAGTGCGCCCAAGGAAAGACCGCCCTGACCCTGACCCTGGACGGCGATGCCGATGGCGACATCGACGGCACGTTCGCGTTCGATTTCCAGGGGGTGTCCGGCAGCTATCGCCTGCGCGGGGTGATCACCCCGGACGGCGAGCTGAAGCTGAACCCGACGACCTGGATCAGCCAGCCGGAGGGCTATGGCATGGTCGGGCTGTCCGGCCGCGCCTACGACCGCAGCCGCGAGGGCCAGCCGGACGCGCTGTTCGGCGACGTCACCGACCCCAGCTGCGGCAAGTTCGCCGCGGCCAAGCAGTAGCGGACCCCCCAATGCGAGGATGACGGCCGGGCGGGGCCGTGGTGGGCTGCGGCGAAACCGGAGTTCGCCATGCGCCGCCTCGTCCTCATCTGCGCCGCCGTTACCCTGCTCGGCCTGCCGACCGCCGCCCTGGCCATCGACGCCAATGCGCTGGATGGGACCTGGGCCGGCGCCTATGAGTGCGGGCAGGGGCCGGCCAGCCTGACCCTGACCCTGGACGGCGACGCCAACGGCCGGATCACCGGGACCTTCAGCTTCGGGCCGAGGCCGAACAACCCCTACATCGCCGCGGGCAGCTTCCGGCTGGAAGGCTCGGCGGCGGCGGACCAGAGCTTCACCCTGAACGGCGTGCAGTGGATCAGCCAGCCGTACAATTACAGCATGGTCGGCATCCGCGGCCGACTGTTCACCGGGGAAAAACCGGGCGATCCGCTCAAACTGTTCGGCGACATCCTGGGCGGCAGTGGCTGCACGAAGTTCTACGCCGACAAGCAGTAGCGGCCGGCGCAAACGGGGCGGGCCGATCGGCGGCCATGAGCTTCCCCGCGCCGGTCTTCGCTGACCCTACGGTAGAGGCCGAGCAGGCGACTCACGGTTTGGCCGGCGGCAGGGACAGGCGGCCGGCGGCGTGAGAAGTCGCAGAGTAAATCGTCGGTTCGGGTCGAAATTTGCCGCACTGCAAGCGTCCGCCGGAGTCCAGTTGAATCTGCAAGGACTTGAGGACGTTAACCACTGATGCCGCGAAATCTGGCGCCCTGCTTCATGCTGCGGTGCAGCACTGCCTTGCGAATCGGCCACATTTGGGTCATAAAGTCTGGCATAAGGACCACCTCGACCAAATCCTGACCTTGGTCGAAGCCGTCGTTCAATCGCCCGCGTCGCGTATTTTGGGCTGGTTCGACGCTGATACCGGGGGGCGCATCCTGCCCCTGTCGCACAGGACTTGAGACCTTTGTTTTTGTTTGAACGGAGCCGCGCTGGCGCGCGAGCCCTGGCCGTTGGCGCATCGACCGGCGCCGCCATGGGCCTCATCGTCGCGGCCGCCTATGTGGCGGGCACCGCTGACGCGCGTGAACAGAACGTCCGTATGGCCGACATGGCCGAGGCCGCCGGCGGCGGCTATTCCGAGGTCGCCCTGCGCGACCGCGTTCTCGACCTGGACCCGGCCGCCCTGGCCCTGGCCCGCCGCTACGATCCCATGCTGACCACCGGTGGCGCCCAGCGCGATCGCCAGACGGCGCTGGAAGTCGGCCGGCTGGGCCGGATCGATCCGCCCGCCACCGCCAGCTTCGTGAACGGCGGCAAGCCGGCCGCAGGCGTGGTGCTGCGCGCCAGCTTCGGCGGGCCGTTCAACCCCGCCGCCGCCCCCTTCCGCCTGACCGGCGCACTCGACGCCTCGCGCGATCTGGAGTGCCTGACCCAGGCCGTCTACTACGAGGCCCGCGGCGAGACCCCGGCCGGCCAGGCGGCCGTCGCCCAGGTGGTGCTCAACCGGGTGCGGCATCCGGCCTTCCCGAAGAGCGTCTGCGCGGTGGTCTTCCAGCGCGCCTTCGGCGTCTGCCAGTTCAGCTTCGCCTGCGACGGCTCGATGCGCCGCGGCCATGAGGCCGGCGCCTGGGGCCGGGCCCGCAAGGTCGCCAGCCGCGCCATCTCCGGCGAGGTGATGGCCGGCGTCGGCAACGCCACCCACTTCCACACCCTCAACGTCTCGCCCGGCTGGGGCCCGCGCATGGTGCGGGTGCAGCAGGTCGGCATGCACATCTTCTACCGCTTCGGCGGCGGACGCGGCGCGCCGGGCGCCTTCGACGGCCGCCCGCGCCTGTCCAGCCCGGACACCGGCTTCCAGGTGGCGTCGACGAGCGCCCTACCGGCCGGCCCGCAGCCTTACGAGGCGGTGACGCCGTCGGGCGGCAAGGTGATCCTGGCCTCGGCCGTCAGCGAGGCGCCGGCTGTCGGCGGTCCGGCGGACAAGGCCAAGGAACCGGCTTCGGCGCCCAAGGCGGATAACGCCGCGCCGTCGGCCAGCAGCCTCTAGGACGCCGTCGCCAGCGCCTTGAAGCGCTTGCGGATGGCGCCCGGCATCAGCCGCAGCATGAAGGCGACGTCGCGGCCGGCCTTGCCGACGATGTAGTTGAGCTTGTCGCCCTTGCCCTGGCCGGCGTCCCAGATGACCTGGGCCGCCTCCTCGACCGTGTAGACGGCCGAGCCGCCCTCGCGGATGGCGTCGGTGATCTTCATGTTGGTGCCACTGGCCCCGGCGTTGAGGATCGGGGTGTCGACGAACCAGGGCATGATGCAGCGGACCTTGACGCCGAACCGGCCGAACTCGGCCTCCAGCGCCTCCGACAGGCCGCGCACGGCGAACTTGGTGGCTGAGTAGATGGCCATGCGCGGCGAGCCGAACAGGCTGGCGCAGCTGGCCACATTGATCAGGGTCGATCCCGGGGTCGCCTTGAGCAGCTCCAGGCCCGAGCGGGCGCCGTAGATCACGCCCTTCACGTTGATGTCGATCTGCAGGTCGCCTTCCTCGACGCTCTGTTCCTCGAGGAAGCCATAGCGGGCGATGCCGGCGTTGTTGAGCAGGATGTCCAGCCGCCCGCCGCTGGCCCTGGCGAAGGCGGCGAGGGCCTTTTCCCACTGCTTCAGGTCGCGGACGTCGAGGTCGAGGGTGACGCCGTTGCCGGGGCCGATCTCGGCCAGGGCGGCCTTCAGCCCGGCCTTGTCGATGTCGGCCAGGCCGACGAACCAGCCCTCGCGGGCGAACCGCCTGGCGGCGCCCAGGCCGATGCCGCTGGCGGCGCCGGTGATGAAGATGCTCTTGCGCCCATTGGCGCTGGCCGTGGCCATGGCCGCCTCCCGATCCGATTATTGGTTATCGCCGATCAGATGCGGGAGGCGGTGAGGCGTCAAGTGTCGCTGTTGTCTTCCGTCGGGGCGGCCGGGCCATTTTTCTGGATCGAGGCGATGGCGTCCTTTGCGGAGGTCTTGGAGCTGTAGCCCTCGGTCGAGAAGATCACTTCGCTGTTGTACTTGAAGCGGACCCGGTACTCGCCGGCCTTGTCCTTCACGATTTCGAACCTGTGGGCCATGGGAGGTCTCCTTATGTGGGGAGGCCGACATTGGCGCCGCGACGGCGACGGCGTCACTACACAGGGGCGTGAAACCCGGCCTACTGGACCGCGGCCGCGCCGGACGAGCGCCGTAGAGCCTGCGGCGGCTGGCCGAACGCGCGCAGAAACGCGCGGCGCATGCGTTCGCTGTCGCCGAAGCCGACTTCCATGGCGACGTCCTCGACCTGCAGCGGCTGGCTCTCAAGCAGGGCGCGGGCCGCCTCAAGGCGCAGGCGCTCGACGGCCTTGGCGGGGGTCAGGCCCAGCTCAGCGGAGAAGGCGCGCAGGAAGGTGCGCTCGCTCATCATCGCCTGCTCGGCCAGCTCGGGCACGGTCAGCGGCCGGCGCAGGTTCTCGCGCATCCAGGCGAGCAATGAATCGAAGCGGCCGCCGGCCTCCATCTCCAGCAGGGCGGAGAACTGCGACTGGCCGCCGGGGCGGCGGTGGTAGACGACCAGCTGCTGGGCGGTCTGGCGGGCGATGTCTTCGCCGAGATCCTCGCCGATCAGGGCCAGGGACAGGTCGATGCCGGCGGTGATGCCGGCGCTGGTCCACACCGGTCCGTCGCGCACGAAGATGCGGTCCGGCTCCAGCTTCACGGCCGGGTAGGCGCGGCGGAAATGGTCGGTGCGGTTCCAGTGGGTGGTCGCCCGCCGGCCATCCAGCAGCCCGGCCTCGGCCAGCACATAGGCCCCCGAGCAGACCGAGGCGACGCGGCGGGCCGAGCGGGCGGCGGCGCGGACGAAGTCCAGGGTGGCCTCGCAGATGGCCGGGCCGCGGGTGCCCTCGCCGCCGCTGATCAACAGGGTGTCGAGCCGCTCGGCGGCGTCGAACGGCCGGCTGTCGACGCCGACGCCGCCGGAGGCCCGGACGAGGCCGCCGTCACGACTGATCGGCTCGATGGCATAGGTACCCGGGCGGTAACGGCCGGCGATCTCGAACGCCGACAGTGGTCCCGCCGCGTCGAGCAGCTGGAAGTCCGGGAAGATGAGGACGCCGATGCGCTTCATCGCGGCGTTGGCGTAAAGTGAGGGATAAACGTCATTTCAGCCAGACGCTAGGTCGGGCAAGGTGGCCTGGTCAAGCCCTTGCTGGAGACCGCCCATGCCCGCCGCCCCGCTGCACATCATCTTCGCGCTTTATCCCGGAGTCACCCATCTGGATTTCACCGGTCCGCACCAGTTCCTCAGCCGCCTGCCCGGGGCGCGGGTGACGGTGGCCTGGATGGACGGCGGCGAGCTGGAGGCCGACGGCCTGACCTTCGCCGGCCTGTCGCGTCTGGACGCGGTCGAGCAGTGCGACATCCTCTGCATCCCCGGCGGCTTCGGGACCAGCGCCGCCATGCTGGACGAGGATTTTCTGGCGGAGATCCGCCGGCTGGCCGGGATGTCGCGCTATGTGACCAGCGTCTGCACCGGTTCGCTGCTGCTGGCGGCGGCCGGACTGCTGACCGGCAAGCGGGCGGCCTGCCACTGGGCCTGGCGCGAACAGCTGGCGCTGTTCGGGGCGATTCCCGATCCGGCCAGGGTGGTTCGGGACGGCAACATCTTCACGGGCGGCGGGGTGACGGCGGGCATCGACTTCGCCCTGGTGCTGGCGGCGGAAGTGGCAGGCGACGACTTCGCCCAGAGCTTGCAGCTGGGTCTGGAATACGCCCCGGCGCCGCCGTTCAACGCCGGTCGGCCTGAGACCGCCCCACCGGAGATCCTCGCACGGGTGCAGGCGATGTACGGCGCGGCCATGCCGGAACGGCTGGCGGCGGCGGAGAAGGCCGCCGCCGCCGTGTAGTGATCGGCGGGTCGGGGTCCTGGCGGGCAGGGTCTCGACGGACTGGCGCAGGCCGCCAGCTCAGAGCTGCGGCGCGCCGTAGGCGACTGAGGTCATCGAGATGGCGGCGAAGACCTCGTCGTTGAAGAAACCGACCGGCTCGTCGGCGTGGCTGGCGCCGAGCACATAGAGCAGCGGCAGGTAGTGCTCGGCGCTGTTGATGGCCAGGCTGGCGTCCTCGCCCAGGCTCGACCAGTCGATCAGCGGGTCATGGTCGCGGGCCAGGATCAGGCGCTTGGCGGTGTCGTTGAAGCGGGGCGACCAGTCGGGGGTGACGCCGCTGCGGAAGTTCACGGCCCGCAGGTTGTGGACGATGTCGCCGCTGCCGACGATCATCACCCCTTCGTCGCGCAGGACCGCCAGCCGTTGGCCCGCCTCGTAGTGCCAGCGGTCGGGACGCGAACGGTCGATCGACAGCTGCACGATTGGAATGTCTGCGCCCGGGTACATTGGGGCCAGCACGCTCCAGACGCCGTGGTCGAATCCGCGCTCCGGATCGAGGGCGACCGGGTCGGGGCCGAGCAGCTCGACCACCCGCCGGGCCAGGGCGATGTCGCCGGGGGCGTTGTAGCGGACGTCGAACAGGGCCTGCGGGAAGCCGAAGAAGTCGTGGATAGTCTCCGGCGCCGCGCCGGCGGTGACGGCGATCCCGTGGGTCTCCCAGTGGGCGGAGATGATCAGGATGGCCCTGGGCCTCGGCAGCACTTGGCCGGCCTTGGCCCAGCCCTGCGTCCAGGCGTTGTTCTCGATGGCGTTCATCGGCGAGCCGTGGCCGAGGAACAGGGCGGGCATGCGGGTCATGGGGTCATTCCGTAACAAGAGAGGATACAGATAAGAACCGGCGCGCGGGTTGCAACCCTGGCCTCGAAGGGTCCGCTTTGGGCCGCGGAAGGCCAGTATCATGTCCGCTTTGAGCCAGAATGAAACGCCCGGCCAGTCAGGACGGTCCGGCATTGTGCCGGGACGAGGCGGGGCGCTCGATCTGCTGCGCTTCCTGGCCGCGGTCCTGATCGTGCTCTACCACTTCGGACAGGACGCGCCGGTGGCGCTGGACAGCCTGCATCCGGTGTTCGGGCGCGGTTACCTGGCGACGGACTTCTTCCTCATTCTGTCGGGCTACGTGCTGGGCCGGGCCTATGGCGGCCAGGTGCTGTCGGGCCGGATCGGGCCGGTCCGGTTCCTCGGCAAGCGGATCCAGCGGCTCTGGCCGGCCCAGCTGATCGTGCTGCTGCTGCTGGCGCTGGTGGTGCTGGCGTCCGGCCTGGTGGGGCTCACTCCCGACCACCCGGAACACTACACGCTGAAGGCCTTCGCGATGCAGATGGTCTTCGCCCAGGCCTGGGGCATTCCGGGCGGCGGCGGCTGGAACCATCAGAGCTGGTCGCTGTCGGCCCTGGTCGTCTGCTACGGCGTCTTCCCGCTGCTGTGGTCCTGGATCAGCCGCATGCGCAGTTCGGTCGCCATGCTGGCTCTGGGGATGCTGGCGGTGGTTGGCGGCGACCTGCTGTGCGTTTCCCTGCTCGGCCGCCCGATCTACGATCTCGAGTTCCACTTCGGCCTCATCCGCGCCCTGCCGCTGTTCCTGCTCGGCCTCTGCATCGCCAAGGTGGTCGAGCAGAACAGGCCCAGCCTGATCGTCGCCCCGCTGCTCGGCTGGCTGGCCGCGGGGACCCTGGTTCTGCTGCAGCTGGCCGGGCGCTTCGATCTGGCCAGCATCGTCGCCATTGCCGCCGTGGTGCTGTCCTGCGGCCGCACGCCGGTGGCCGAGCCCTCCAAGCTGATCGAGGAAGGCGCCAAGCTGTCCTTCGCCCTGTTCATCACCCATGCCCTGACCGGCATGATCTGGTTCGGCGCCCTGCAGGTGCTGAACGGCCGGTTCGACCTGCCGGTCAGCCTGCAGTGGGTCCTGTGGGCGGGCTCGATCCCCGCCGCCCTGGTCGTGGCCCTGGTCTTCCACCGCTGGGTGGATGCGCCGCTGCAGAGCTGGCTGGCCCAGCGGCTGAAGCGGCCGCAGGCGGCGACCGCCTAGGCGTCCAGCCCGATATCCAGCACCGGCGCCGAGTGGGTCAGGGCGCCGACGCTGATGACGTTGACGCCGGTGGCGGCGATCGCGGCGACGGTGTCGAGATTGACCCCGCCGCTGGCTTCCAGCACCAGGCGCCCGGCATTGCGGGCGACGGCCTCGCGCAGGTCCTCGAGGGTGAAGTTGTCGAGCATGATGACGTCCGGGCCGGCGGCCAGGGCCTCGTCGAACTGCGCCAGGCTGTCGACCTCGCATTCGACCTTGACCAGATGGCCGGCGAAGGCGCGGGCCCGTTCGATGGCCGGCCTGACCCCGCCGCAGGCGGCGACGTGGTTGTCCTTGATGAGGATGGCGTCGTCGAGGCCGAAGCGATGGTTGACGGCGCCGCCGCAGCGGACGGCGTATTTCTCCAGGGCGCGCAGGCCGGGGGTGGTCTTGCGGGTGTCGGTGATGTGGGCCCCGGTCCCCTCGACGGCGCGGACATACGCGCGGGTCAGGGTGGCGATGCCGCTGAGCCGGCCGAGCAGGTTCAGCGCCGTGCGTTCGGCCGACAGCAGGGCGCGGGCGTTGGCCTCGACCCGGACCAGCACGGCGCTGGCCGGCGCGTCGTCGCCGTCGACGCCCCAGCTTTCGAAGGTGGCGGTCGGGTCGAGGGCCAGCACGGCCAGGCGCACGCAGGCGAGCCCGGCGATGCGGCCCTCCTTGCGGGCGCTGAAGGTCGCGGTCAGCCGGGCGCCCTCGTCGATGCAGGCCAGGGCGGTGATGTCGCCGGCCCGCCCCAGGTCCTCGGCCAGGGCGGCGCGGACGACGGGCTCGATCAGCAGGTCGGGCAGGGGCGCGATCATTCGGCGGCGACCTTTCGGCCGTCGAGGGCGGCCAGGGTGGTGAAGGTGCGGGCCGCCGGACGCTGGCAGGGGAAGTCGCGGCGGAAGTGGCCGCCCCGGCTTTCGCAGCGTTCCAGGGCGCAGGTGGCGACCAGACGGGCGGCGGCCAGGATCGGGCCTTCGCCGTAGAGGTCGCGCAGGGTCTCGATGCGGCCGAGCAGGCGGGTCAGGCCCTCGCCATCACGGACCACGCCGGCGTCGTGGCTCATCGCCTGGCGCAGGCCAGCCAGGGCGCCGT
>SDZP01000539.1 GCA_004144935.1 Caulobacteraceae bacterium
CGGCTTCCCTGGCCCCCTCCCCGCCGACCTCGCCGCCGCCTACGCCATCCAGGACCAGGCCCTCGCCCAGTGGGGCGAGCCGGTGGTCGGCTGGAAGGTCGGCCGCATCGCGCCTGACCTGCAGGCCGCGCTTGGCGAGGCCCGCGTCGCCGGCCCGGTGTTCGCCCGCAACCTGTGGACCGCCCGGCCGGGCGAGACGCTCGACGTCCCGGTCTTCGAGGGCGGCTTCGCGGCCGTCGAGGGCGAGTTCGTCTACCGCCTGGGCGCCGACGCCCCCGCGGGCAAGACCCGCTGGACCGCCGAGGAAGCGCTGGGCCTTGCTGACGCCCTATTCGTCGGCGTCGAGACCGCCGGCAGCCCCCTGGCCACCATCAACCAGCTGGGGCCGCTCGTCGTCGCCAGCGATTTTGGCAACAACTGGGGCCTGATCCTTGGCCAGGCGGTCGCGGGCTGGCGCGAGCGCGCCTTCGACGCCCTGACCTGCCGCACCTTCATCGACGACATCGACGTCGGCGCCGGCTCGGCCGCCGACCTGCCGGGCGGTCCGGCCGAGGCCTTCGCCTGGCTGCTCGGCCACTGCGCCGCCCGCGGCCGGCCGCTGAAGCGCGGCGACCTGGTGACCACCGGCGCGGTCACCGGCGTGCATGACATCGTCGCGGGCCAGACCGCGCGTATCGACTTTGGGACTTTCGGGGAAATCCTATGCCGGGCGAAACCGGCAAGGGCGATCGGGGAAGAGGAAACCTCCAATGAGCAGCGCGACCCAGGCTGACGGGCCGGTCCCCTCCATCAAGGTCGGCAACTATCGCTGGCTGATCTGCACGCTGCTGTTCGCGGCGATGGTCATCAACTATGTCGACCGCCAGATGCTGGGGGTGCTGAAACCCACCCTGTCGGCGGAGTTCGGCTGGACGGAGACCAACTACGCCGACATCATCTTCTGGTTCCAGGCCTCCTACGCCGTCTCCTACCTGCTGTTCGGCCGCTTCATAGATCGCATCGGGGCCCGCTGGGGCTTCGGCATCGCCTTCCTGATCTGGCAGATCGGCCACATCGCCCATGCCGGCGTCAGCTCGCTCAGCCAGATGATCGCCGCCCGCGTCCTGCTGGGCGTCGGCGAGGGCGGCGGCTTTCCTGGCGGCATCAAGGCGGTGGCCGAGTGGTTCCCCAAGAAGGAACGCGCCTTCGCCACCGGCCTGTTCAACGCCGGCACCAACATCGGCGCCATCGTCACGCCCCTGATCGTGCCGTTCCTGGTCCTGAAATGGGGCTGGCAGGCGGCCTTCGTGGTCACCGGCGTCGCCGGCCTGCTCTGGCTCCCCATCTGGCTGATCGTCTATCGCCGGCCGCGCGAGCAGAAGGCCCTCGGCGCCACCGAACTGGCCTGGATCGAACAGGACCCGGCCGACCCGGTCGAGAAGGTCGGCTGGCTGAAGCTGCTGACCATCAAGGAAACCTGGGCCTATGCGCTGGGCAAGTTCCTGATCGATCCGATCTGGTGGATGTTCCTCTTCTGGCTGCCGGACTTCCTCGCCAAGAAGCATGGCCTCGACCTCAAGACCTTCGGCATCCCGCTCGTCTGCATCTACCTGCTCAGCGATGTCGGCAGCATTGGCGGCGGCTGGATGAGCTCGACCCTGATGAAGCGCGGCCTGAGCCTCAACGCCGCCCGCAAGACGGCCATGCTGATCTGCGCCCTGCTGGCGGTGCCGGTGGCCCTCGGCGCCGTGGTCGACAACCTCTGGATGGCGGTGCTGATCATCGGCGTCGCCACCGCCGCCCACCAGGGCTTCTCCGCCAACCTCTACACCCTGCCCTCGGACGTCTTCCCGCGC
>SDZP01000540.1 GCA_004144935.1 Caulobacteraceae bacterium
CTTTCCAGACAGGGTTACCGGGTGACGCGGTGGCGCCACAGGGTGGGCGCCAAGTTATGTTCGGGACGCTGACGCTCCTTGTTGAGACGCACGGGCATGGCGCAACGGATCGCGATCTGCTTGTGGCGGCGTTCTCCGAAGCCGTGCGCCTCGGACCGGACTAGGGCGGCGGCGGCGTGCGGCGCCCTCGTCCACCTCGCAATCATCGGCGTGGTCCTCTGGGAGGCCGTCCAGCCCCAGGTCCCGCCGATCCTCAGCGCCCGCATCGTGGATGTGCGCCCCGCCGAAACCGGGTTCGTGGCTGAGGTGAAGGTCATCAACGACGGCCTCAACACCGCCGGCATCTGAACGATCAGACGTCCGCCGCGACCGTCGCCTATGTCCCCGGACACGGCCACGCCACGGCCTATCTGATCTTCCGTACCGACCCTCGGGCCGCGGTCGTTTGCGGGTGGAGGGCTGGTTCGAGCCCTGCCTGCGGTGCAGCGAGACGCGCAGGCATGATCATTTCTTTGACGGCGAAAGCGTGTATGTAGCGGTGTTCGGTGAGCGCTGGCTCCCCGGTCAACGGGGATAAGCGGCGTTAAGCCGCTCGGGGGCGGAACATGTCGAATATAGCGGGCTCGCTGATTAATTGGCTCGGGCGAGGGCTGGCGCTCCTGCGTGGCTGCGGATCGCCAAGGCTCACCCCGTCCGCAGCTTTGCCGGTACTCTGCCTGGCATTGGCAGGTGCGCTGTTGGCCCCGTCCGCTGCAGCGGCCTCGGCGGGCTGCACGGCTGTCAACGCAGGTAGCCTGAACCACACATCATCGCTCAGCGACTCGGTGTTCCAAGTCGTCACGCGGGCTGTAAACGCCGGGTTGACGGTGCAACAGTTCGCGGCAGGCGATCGGCTAAACTATTCATATACGATCTCAAATACGAACGTAGGCACCCATGCCTACTATCGACCGACGAACGTGGCAGGCGGGATTGGGGGCGCTGTCGCCTTTGTCGGCACGAGCACCAACGTATCCAGCACGGGCGATGCAACCTCGAGCGGGAGCGGTTCGGTTATTCTGCCGGCCGAAATCACCGATGTTTACATCACGGACACCCAAGCGGTGGCTGGCCAGTCGGGAACGGTGACGTGGACGGTTACCTGCACGCCTGCGGCGGCGGCGGCGGCGCCGACGGTGACCGCAGTCAGCCCCGGCAGCGGCCCTGCGGGCGGCGGGACCTCGGTCATCCTCACCGGAACCGACTTCACCGGCGCCACCGCCGTCAACTTCGGTGCGACTGCGGCGACCGCGTTTACGGTGAACAGCGCCACCTCGATCACCGCCACGGCTCCGGCCGGGACGGGAACCGTCGACGTGCGGGTCACCACCTCTGGAGGGACCAGCGCGACCACCGCGGCCGACCAGTACAGCTATGTCGCGGCTCCAACCGTCACCTCGGTCAGCCCGACCGCCGGCCCGACCTCGGGCGGCACGACGGTGACGATCACCGGGACAGGCTTTTCGGGCACGACCGCCGTCACCTTCGGCGCGACCCCGGCGACCGGCTTCACGGTCAACAGCGCCACCCAGATCACCGCAACTGTTCCGGCCGGGACAGGGACGGTCAACGTCCGCGTGACAACCTTGGGCGGGACCAGCGCGGTGGCCGCAGCCAACCAGTTCAGCTATGTGGCGGCCCCGACCGTGACCTCGATCAGCCCTACCGCCGGGCCGGGCTCGGGCGGTACGACGGTGACGATCACCGGGACAGGCTTTTCGGGCACGACCGCCGTCACCTTCGGCGCGACCCCGGCGACCGGCTTCACGGTCAACAGCGCCACCCAGATCACCGC
>SDZP01000541.1 GCA_004144935.1 Caulobacteraceae bacterium
CCACAAAGCTGCGTGCATCGCTGGCCGTGATGTTCATGGTCACCGTCACCGCCCCGCCACCACCGGCGACGCCCAGCCGGCCATCCGACCCGCGCGCCAGCGGCAGGATCGCCTCGGCCCCGGCCTCGCCGGCCAGCCCGACGCCGCGCCCCAGCGGAAAATAGGTCGGCGCGGCGATCACCCCGCCCTTGGCGAAGGGCGTTACCGCCGGGTTGGTCGCCGTGAACACCTGCTCGACCAGGCCGCCCACCAGCGTCCCCAGCGGCTTGAACGCCGCCTTGAGCGCAATGTCGGCAAAGCTCCGCGCCACCTGCCCCAGCACCGCGTTCAGCGACCGCCCGTCGACCACGGCGCCCCGAAACGCCCGGTTCAGCGAGTGGGCCACGCCGTCGGCGAGGTCGCCGATGCGGTCGAGCTCCACCGACACGTCGCCGAGCTCGCTGCGAAAATTGTCGAACCGGTCAGCCATGCTCCACCTCGTCGGGAAACCGCCGCATCATTTCCGTTAACCCGTCGCGGGTCGGCGGACTGCCCCGTCTGCCGTGCCCGCCGGCACCGCCGAACGCCGCCGCCAGTTCGCGCGGCGTCAGGCCCCAGAATTCCCGGCTCGAGAGCCGCATCACGCCAAAGCCGAAGGCCATCGCCTCGCTCCACGGAAAGCCCCTCATGCTGCCTCTCCGAACGTCGCCCGCAGCAGCCGTGCCGCGATCTCGGCCGCGCCCTTCAGCCCGCCCTCGATATGCATCCGCGCCAGGTCGTCTTCGCTCACGGCATGGCCGCCGCCGCGCAACCCCGCTCCGAGGATCGCCGTCAGATCCCGCGCCGTCACCCGGCCGCCCGAGAACCGCTCGCTGAGGCCGACCAGGTCGCCGGCCTGCAGCCGCGCCTCCAGTTCGGCCAGCGCCCCCAGCGTCAGGCACAGCACCTTCTCCTCGCCCTCGATCATCGCGCTGACCTCGCCGCGCCGCGGGTTCGCCATGGACTTTCCTCCGATTTGATTTTCCGGCCCGGCCCCGCTAGGACCAGCGCCAACAAGGGATTTCCAGAATGTCCGACGCGCTCGAAATCGTGCCCGTAACTCATCCGCTGCGCGGCCGCGTGTCGCCGCCGGGTTCGAAGTCGATCACCAACCGCGCCCTGCTGCTGGCCGCTTTGGCCAAAGGCACCAGCCGCCTCACCGGCGCACTGAAAAGCGACGACACGGCCCGCATGGCCGAGGCGCTCACCGCCATGGGCGTCAGGATTTCCGAGCCCGATGCCACGACCTTCGTCGTCGAAAGCACCGGCCGGCTGATGGCGCCCTCGGCGCCGCTGTTCCTCGGCAACGCCGGCACCGCGACGCGCTTCCTTGCCGCCGCCGTGGCTCTCGTCGACGGCACGGTGATCGTTACCGGCGACGAGCACATGCAGAAGCGGCCGATCCAGCCGCTCGTCGATGCGCTGCGCCAGCTCGGCGTCAATGCCGTCGCGCCCACCGGCTGCCCGCCCGTCACCATCGAGGGCAAGGGCACCTTCCCGGGCACCGCGGTCACGCTCGATGCCGGCCTCTCGTCGCAATATCTCTCGGCCGTCCTGATGCTCGCCGCCGGCGCCAATCACCCGGTCGACATCACGCTGGCTGGCGACAATATCGGCGCCCGCGGCTACGTCGACCTGACGCTCGCCGCCATGTCCCATTTCGGCGCCCGCTACAGCCAGCTCGCCCCCGGCGCCTGGCGCGTCGAGGGCACCGGCTACACGGCGCGCGATTTCCACATCGAGCCCGACGCCTCGGCCGCCACCTATCTCTGGGCCGCCTCGGTGCTCACCGGCGGCGACATCGACCTGGGCGTC
>SDZP01000138.1 GCA_004144935.1 Caulobacteraceae bacterium
CACCTATTCCGATGCCTCGTTGAGCGGCGACGACTTCCTCGACGGCGGGGCCGGCGACGATATCCTGAAGGGCGGCGGCGGCGATGACATCCTCATCGGCGGCATCGGCGCCGACAACCTGCAGGGCGGCGCGGGCTTCGACATCATCAGCTACGCCGACAACGCCACCGCAGTCGGGGTCAACCTGGCCCTGACGTCGGTCAACGACGGCACGGGCATCGACACCCATTCCGGAATCGAAGGGGTCATCGGCTCGGCCTTCGACGACTCGCTGCAGGGCAACGACTCCGACAACAGCCTGGATGGCGGAGACGGCAATGATGTTCTGCGCGGTCAGGGCGGCAACGACGTCATGAACGGCGGCGAAGGATCCGACCAGGTACGCGGCGGGGCCGGCAACGATGCGGTGCATGGCGACATCGGTGACGACTACGTGCAAGGCGGCAACGGCGACGACCTGATCGACGGCGGCGAAGGCTTCGACCGCGCCGCCTTCTTCGACTCCACGGTCGGGGTGACCGTTGACCTGCGGATCCAGGGTGTCGCCCAGAACACCGGCCAGGGCATGGATACCCTCGTCAATATCGAGCACCTGTCGGGCACGGCGCTGGCCGATACCCTGACCGGCGATGACAACGCCAACTGGCTTGCCGGTTCGGGCGGCGGCGACATCCTCCGCGGCATGGGCGGCAACGACTACCTGAGCGTCGTCCAGGGGACCAACACGGTCGACGGCGGCGACGGGATCGACACCTTCGCCTACACCGACACCGCCACCAGCGGCATCACCCTCACCCTGCTGAATCAGGGCGTCGCCCAGAACACCGGGCAGGGCATGATGACCATGAGCAACATGGAGAACCTCAACGGCTGGTTCTACAACGACAACCTCACCGGTGACGGCGGGGCCAACCTTCTGGCCGGCGACGCCGGCAATGATATCCTCAGCGGCGGCGCCGGCGCCGACCTGCTGTTGGGCGACGGCTCCGTCGGTCCCGCTACGATCGGCAACTCCGGGCCCCTGACCGTGTTCGACGATGTCACGATTGCGGCGAACGTCGCCGGCGGCGTGGACTCTCTGGCTGGCGGAGCGGGCGATGACGTCCTGCGAGGTGGTCGTGGTAACGACACCCTCGACGGCGGCGCCGACCGGGATACAGCGATCTTCGCCGGTCTGCGCTCGGCCTACACCATCACCCAGAACGGACCGGTCGCCTACACCGTGACCGGGCCGGACGGCACGGACACCGTCTACAACGTCGAGTTCCTGCAGTTCGACGATGAGACCGTGGCCCTGGTCAACACCATCAATGGCGACGCCGGCGACAACACTATCGGCGGATCGAACGGCGACGACGTCATCAACGGCAACGACGGCAACGACTATCTCGACGGCTATGCGGGCAACGACACGCTCGACGGCGGCGAGGGCAACGACCAGGCCTATGGCTGGGACGGCGACGACCACCTGATCGGCGGCAACGGCTCCGACTCGCTGGGCGGCAATCTCGGCAACGATTGGCACGAAGGCGGCGCCGGCGATGACTATATCCGCGGCGGCGGCGGCAACGACATCTTCGACGGCGGCTCGGGCTGGGACCGCGCGGCCTTCGCACCGCAGTCCATCGATCCGCAGGTCGGCGTCACCGTCGACCTCAACATCCAGGGCGTCGCCCAGAACACCGGCATGGGCATGGATACCCTCATCGGTATCGAGCACCTCTCGGGCACCCAGTTCAGCGACGTGCTGACCGGCGACGGCAGCGACAACTGGCTGTGGGGCGGCTCGAACGGGTCGGGGGTCACCGGCAACGACATCATCGACGGCCAGGGCGGCAACGACCTGATCCAGGTCGGCATCGGGACCCACACCCTGAGTGGCGGCCTGGGTATCGACACCGTCAGCTACAACGGCAACGGCTCGCCCGACATCAGCGCGGCCGGTATCACCCTCGACCTGACGCTGCAGGGCGCCGCGCAGAACACCGAGCAGGGCATGCATGTCCTGACCGGGTTCGAGAACGTCTCGGGCTCGCGCTACGACGACGCCATCACCGGCGACGCCGCGGCCAACACCCTGGCCGGTTTCGCGGGCGCCGACACACTGTCGGGCGCCGGCGGCGACGACATCCTGCTGGGTGACGGCGTGATCGCGCAGTCCAACCCGGTCGGAACGTTCGCCGGTCCGATCTCGACCTTCCAGGACTCGGCGGTGGCCTACGGCCAGCCCAGCTTCAGCGGCAACGACGTTCTCAATGGCGGGGCGGGCAACGACCGGCTGTTCGGAGCGGGCGGCAACGACACCCTCGACGGCGGCGCCGACAACGACACGGCCGTCTTCTCGGGCGCGTTCGCCAACTACGCCATCGTCTTCAACAACGATGGCAGCGTCACCCTGACCGACACCGTCGGCAGTGACGGAGCGGACATCATCCGCAACGTCGAGAGCTTCGAGTTCAGCGACCGGACCGTGGCCCTTGCCGATCTGATCCCGATCACCCTGGCGAGCGACGCCCTGATGGTCACCCGCGGACAGCCATCGGACCTGCTGGCTTCGGTGCTGCTGGGCAACGACGGCCTCGCCGATGGCCACAGCGTCGTCGCGATCCGCAACGTCAGCGGGGCCACCGTCTCCCTCGTCGGCGGCCGGCTTCAGATTCTGGCCACTGGCGCGACCGCCAGCTTCGAGTACATCATCGACGGCCCCTCGGGTCGCCAGGCCGGCGCGGTCAATGTCTCGACCGTGCTCACCAGCAATGTCGCCGACACCGTGACCGCGGGGGCGGTCGTCGCCGCCGACCTGGTCGGGCTGAACGGCAACGACACCCTGACCGGCACGGCCGGGCAGGACCGCCTGGTTGGCGGCGCCGGCAACGACATCCTGGACGGCGGCGCCGGCGTCGACGAGCTGATCGGTGGGGCCGGCAACGACACCTACCGCGTCACGGCCGGCGACCTGATCACCGAACTGGCCGGCGAAGGCCTCGACACCGTCGAAGTCGCCAGCGGCAGCTACACCCTGGGCGACGAACTCGAGAAGCTGGTCCTGCTGGCCGGCGCCGGCGCGGTGAACGCCACGGGCAACGCCCTGGCCAACACCCTAGTCGGCAACGCCTCCAACAACGTGCTGGACGGCGGCCTCGGGGCCGACATCCTGCAGGGCGGGGCCGGCGATGACACCTATGTCGTGGACAACGTCGGGGACACCATCTCCGACGTCGGCGGCGGCGTCGACACGGTGAAGACGACGCTCAACACCTATGTGCTGGGCTCGACGACCCTGGAGAACCTGACCTTCACCGGCACGGGCGCCTTCACCGGCACGGGCACCAGCCTGGCCAACGTCATCACCGGCGGGGCGGGCAATGACCGTCTCGACGGCCTGGCGGGCGCCGACACCACCATCGGCGGTCTCGGCGACGACGTTCACGTAGTCAGCGGCGCGACCGACATCGTCGTCGAACTGGCCGGCGAGGGCGCCGACACCATCGAGGCCAGCGCCTCCTATGTGCTGGCGGCGGGGGTCTCGGTCGAAACCATGATCGCCATCGGCGCCGCGGCCGTCAGCCTGACCGGCAACGAGCTGGACAACAGCCTGATCGGCAACGGCGCGGCCAACGTCCTGAACGGCGGGGCCGGGGCTGACGCCATGGCCGGCGGGGGCGGCGCGGACACCTACATCGTCGACAACGTCGGCGACACGGTGACCGAACTGGCCGGCGGCGGCATCGACACCGTGCAGTCCAGCATCGACTTCACCCTCGGGGCCGAAGTCGAGCGCCTGACCCTGACCGGCCTCGCCATCTCGGCGACCGGCAACGGCCTCGACAACATCCTGGTCGGCAACGCCCAGGACAACATCCTGAACGGCGGCGCCGGCGCCGACAGCCTGCAGGGCGGAAACGGCAACGACACCTACTATGTCGACAACGCCGGGGACGCGATCGTCGAGACCGGCATCGGCATCGACACGGTGATCACCAGCCTGGCCAGCTACACGCTCGGCACGGCGCTGGAGAACCTCAGGTTCGAGGGAACCGGCGCCTTTGTCGGGACCGGCAACACGGTGGCCAATGCGATCACCGGCGATGCAGGCGCTGACACGCTCAGCGGCCTGGGTGGCGACGACATCCTCGACGGCGGTCTCGGGGCCGACGCCATGGACGGCGGCGCGGGCAACGACACCTACTATGTCGACAACGCCGGCGACACGATCACCGACAGCTCGGGCGTCGACACGGTCCTGACCACCCGCTCCTACGCCCTGGCGGCGACGCTGGAAAACGCCACCTACGTTGGCGCGTCCGGCGCCTCCCTGACCGGCAACACCCTGGCCAACATCCTGATCGGCGGCGGCGCGACCGACTTCCTCAAGGGTCTGGCGGGGGATGACACCCTGTATGGCAACGGCGGCAACGACGACCTGCAAGGGGCGGACGGCGCCGACGTCCTCGATGGGGGAGCCGGAGCCGACACCATGTCGGGCGGCCTCGGCAACGACACCTTCATCGTCGACGACGCCGGCGACGTGGTCAGCGAGAACGCCGGCCAGGGCACGGACCGCGTGCGCACCACCCTGGCCAGCTACAGCCTGACGGCCAACGTCGAGGACCTGACCTACATCGGCGCGGGCGCCTTCACCGGCGTCGGCAACGGTCTGGACAATGTCATCGCCGGCGGCGCCCTGGGCGACACCCTGTCGGGCGGTCTCGGCAACGACACCGTCAACGGCGGAGCCGGAGCCGACACCCTGAACGGCGACGACGGCAATGACACCCTCGACGGCGGGACGGGCGCCGACACCCTGACCGGCGGCGCGGGCAATGACAGCTACCTCATCGACGATGCCGGCGATGTGGTTGTCGAGCTGGCGGCCGGCGGCACGGACAACCTCCGCGTCTCCGCCTCCAGCTACGTCATGGGCGCCGAGATCGAGGTCATGCAGTTCGTCGGGACCGGCGGCTTCACCGGGACGGGCAATGCGCTGGCCAACACCATCATCGGTGGGACCGGCGCGGACACCCTCAATGGTGAGGCGGGCGCCGATACGGTGCGCGGCGGCCAGGGTGGCGACACCCTGAACGGCGGCCTGGACAATGATAAACTGTACGGGGAAGACGGCGCCGACGTCCTGAACGGGAACGAAGGCAATGACCTGCTGTACGGCGGCCTGGGCGCAGACACCCTGGCCGGCGGCGCGGGCCGCGACCTCTTCGTCATCCAGGCCCCCTCCGACAGCCTGGCCGGCGCGGGCGCCCGGGACATCATCACCGATTGGGACGCGCTCGATGTCATCGACCTGCGCTCGATGGATGCGATCGCCGGCGGCGCCGACGATCTCTTCATCTACCAGGGCAATGCCGCCTTCAGCGCCGGTGGCGTGGGCGAAGTTCGCTGGGAGCAGATCGGTGGCGACACCATCGTCCAGGGCGACCTGAACGGGGACGGCATCGTCGACTTCGAAGTGCAGATCACCGGTCTGCAGACCCTCAACAACCTCGACTTCGCGCTCTAGGGCAGGGGCGCCGGCGGGCCTATATGGGCTCGCCGGTCCACTCCCAGTGCCAGGGCTCGTAGGCGTAGTTGACGAAGCCGAAGCGGCCGGCGTTGCGAACCATCCAGCGGTAGGCCAGGGTGCGTGACTGGGCCAGGCGGTTGAAGTTGGCCGTCGAGGCCGGGTCACCGCCGGGCGCCATGCCGACATGGATGTCCAGCGCCAGCCCGGTGCGGTGGGCCGAGCAGAGCGTACGGCGGATCCCGTCGCAGTTGCCGTCGGTCAGGCAGCGGGCGGCGTCGGCCTCCGGATCGCGATAGGCCGAGAAGATCTTCAGGGCGTTCGGTTGGCTGAACACCGCCGGCGCCTCGGCGTGGGCGGCGGCGATCATCCGGCGGTAGGCGGCCAGGGCGCCGGGACGCAGCTGCATGTCCCGACCATAGACCTCCGAAGGCGCGGCATAAGCCAGGTTCAGGCTCGGCGGCGGGCAGTCCTCGGGGCGGATCCTCGAGAACGGCCGGCGGCGATGCCATCGCATCCGCATGGCCTCGAACACCGCCGGGCTCATCACGCCGTCGGCCACCGGCCCGTTGCGTCGCTGCCAGCGCGCCAAGGCGGCGGCGAAACCGGGGTCGCCATAGCCGCAGGCGGTCGCGATCTCGTTGGCGATGAGGGGGGCATAGGTCTCCCAGCCGATCTCCTCGCCGTTGAACGGCGACCAGATCAGGCTGCGGGCGGAATCCGCGTTGGCCCGGGCGGCGGCGGCGTAGCGGCTGTCGCCGCAATCGCCGCTCAGCCGGGCGGCCGGGGGCGGCTCGGCGGAGGGCTGCGGGGTGACGTAGCTTTCGCCCTCGTAGGGCTCCGGCAGGGTCGGAGTCTGCGCCCTGGGGGTCAGGAAAAGCCAGCCCGCGACGAAGACGATCACCGCCAGCAGCGCCAGGCCCGCCGCCCAGCCAAGCAGCCGCAGCAGGCCTTGGACCACGCGGTCGAGAAAACGCAGTATGGCCTGCATGCCGCCTCCGAACGGGGTTATCCCGTCATGGCAGGGCTAGCGCGTCAAGGCGCGGTTGGTTCAGCCTACGCCAGCCCAAGACGCCCCGCCGCCCCCCGCGCCGCCGCCAGGCCGGTGGCCAGGCTGGCCTGCAGCAGGTAGCCGCCGGTCGGCGCCTCCCAATCGAGCATCTCGCCGGCCGCGAAGACGCCGGGCAGGCGGCGCAGCATCAGGTCCTCGTCCAGCTCGCTCAGCCGAATTCCGCCGGCGCTGGAGATGGCCCGCTCCAGCCCCTGCATGCCGGTGAGGGTGACGCGGGCGGCCTTGATCAGGGCCGCCTGGCTGCGCGGCGAGATGGGGATCGGGCCGCCGGTGGCCTCGCGCATGAGGCCGATGGCGGCCGGCGACAGGTGGGCGGCCTTGCGCAGGTGGTTGGACTGGCTCTGACGGCCCTGCGGCGTGACCAGGCGGGCGGTCAGCTGGCCGAGGCTCTGGTCGGGGTGCAGGTCTATGGTCAGCTCGGCCTTGCCGTCCCTGGCGATGGCGGCGCGCAGGCCCGCCGACAGGGCATAGATGGCGCCGCCCTCCAGCCCGTAGTCGGCGATCATCGCCTCGCCGCGCACGGTCACGCCGCCGTGGGTCAGGGCGATGGCCTTCAGCGGCTGGCCGGCGAACCGCTCCTTGAAGATATCGCTCCAGGCGACGTTGAAGCCGACGTTGGCCGGCAGCAGCGGCGTGATCTCGACGCCGCGCGCCTCCAGCAGGCTGGTCCAGCGGCCGTCGGAGCCGAGCCTGGGCCAGCTGGCGCCGCCCAGGGCCAGGACAGTGGCGTCGGCGGTCTCCGTGACCGGTCCGTCGGGCGTGTCGAAGGTCAGGGCCCCGTCGGTGTCCCAGCCGGTCCAGCGGCTGCGCAGGGCCAGGCTGACGCCGAGCTCGCCCAGCCGGCCGAGCCAGGCGCGCAGCAGCGGCGAGGCCTTCATGGCCTTGGGAAACACCCGGCCGCTCGACCCGACGAAGGTCGGCTGGCCCAGCGCCTCGCTCCAGGCGATCAGGGCGTCGGGGGTGAAGCCGTCCAAGCGCGGCGTCATCCAGCCGCCGGCCTCGCCGTAGCGTTCCAAAAAGACGTCCAGCGGCTCCGAATGGGTGAGGTTCAGCCCGCCCCGGCCGGCCATCAGCAGCTTGCGGCCGGCCGACGGCATGGCGTCGTGCAAGCGGACCCGCGCGCCGGCCCGCGCCAGGGTTTCGGCGGCGATTAGCCCGGCGGGGCCGGCGCCGATGACAGTGACAGTTGGGGACATGAGCGGCTTGTAGCAGGTTCGCGGCTCTGTGAACGGTCGTGATGGATCAGTGCGCACGGCGGCCGGGTTTGCGTTGTGGGGAAAACTTAGGCGCCCGGTGAAACCAACGCCGCTTTTGTGCGCTAACCTCCTGTGCAAATCACACGGAGGGAACACCCAATGCGTATTGTCATCGCCGCCGCCGCCGCTATCGGCGCCCTGTCTCTGGCCGCTTGCGGCAGCCCGGCTGAAAAAACGGCCGAGAAGCAAGCCGACGCCGTCGAGGCGCAAGGCGAAGCGACCGCCGACAGCCTGGAGAAGCAGGCCGACGCGACCAAGGACGCCGGTGGCGCCCAGGCCGAAGCCAAGGGTGACGCCCTGGACGCCAAGGCGGACGCGGTCGAAAACGCCGCCGACAAGAAGGCCGACGAAATCGAGCAGAAGGCCGAGCACTAGCTCATCCCTTTTTCGAAGTTCTAAGCAGCGCCCTCCGACTTACGTCGGGGGGCGTTTTGCTGTTCGCCGTGCTACAGCCGGTCGTATGAGCACCCCGCCGAACACCGCCCAGATCGACTACTGGAACGACACCGCCGGCCTGACCTGGGCCTCGCTGCAGGCCCTCCTCGATCGCCAGATCGCGCCGCTCGGCGAGGCGGCGCTGAAGGCCCTGGATCCGCGCGCCGGGGAGAAGATTCTCGATATCGGCTGCGGCTGCGGCGAGACCACCCTGGCGCTGGCACTCGGCGTCGGGCCGGAAGGGCGGGTGCTGGGGGCCGATATCTCCAGACCCATGCTGGAAG
>SDZP01000542.1 GCA_004144935.1 Caulobacteraceae bacterium
CCGCGCCGTTCCGGACTCGGTGGCCGCCGACCCGCCGGCCGCCGCGCCGCCCGGAGCCCAGGGCGTCCCCGTCTATGACCAGGAACTGACCGAGGCGGTCAAGCGCGCCCAGCGCCGCTTCGGCCAGCAGCCGACCGGCGTCTTCGGCGCCGGCCTGCGCGCCGCGCTGAACGTGTCGGTGGATCGCCGCGTCGACCAGATCCTCGCCAACATGGAGCGCTGGCGCTGGCTGCCGCAGGAACTGCCCGAGCACCGGGTGCAGGTGAACATCGCCGCCGCCGTGCTGACGGTGTTCGAGGGCGACCAGCCGACCATGTCGATGCGGGCGGTCACCGGCAAGCCGGGCTCCGAGACCCCGATGCTGCGCTCGACCATCCACAGCATCGTGCTCAACCCGCCCTGGAACGTCCCCGCCGGCATCGCCCGCAACGAGTTGCTGCCCAAGGGCCGCGGCTACCTCGCCGCCAACGGCTTCCGCATCCTGCCGGGCGGCGGCCTGCAGCAGGCGCCGGGGCCGGGCAGCGCCCTGGGCCTGCTCAAGTTCGACTTCCAGAACCCCTACGCCGTCTACCTGCACGACACCCCCAGCAAGGGCCGTTTCGCCAGCTACAGCCGGCTGGCCAGCCACGGCTGCGTGCGCCTCGAAAAACCCATGGCCCTGGCCCGCCACATCCTGGCCGGCGACCCCGTCTGGACGCCCGAGCAGATCGACGCCACCATCGCCGGCGGCGTAACAACCCGGGCCAAGGTCGCCCGCCCGGTCGATGTCTTCCTGCTCTACTGGACCGCCTATGTGACGCCCGAGGGCGGGGTCAACTTCCGCGCCGACCCCTATGGCTGGGACACCCTGCTGATGCAGCGGATCGGGGCCCAGGGAGCGCAGGTGTGACGGACCGCCGGACCCTGCTGAAAGCCGGGCCCGGCCTGCTGGTCGCCGCCTCGGTGGGGCTCCTGACCCGCGCCGCCGTCGCCCAGGAAGAGCCGCCGTCGGAGCCGGTCAGCGCCGAGGATCTCAACCTCGCCCCGACGCCGGTCCGTCCGCCGCCCGAGGGCCCCCGTCGCCTGGCCTTCAGGCACCTGCACACCCTCGAGGAGCTCGACGTCGTCTACTGGAAGGACGGCGGCTACGTCTGGGACGGGCTGATGAGCATCAAGACGCTGCTGCGCGACTTCCGCTCGACCGAGGAGCACCCGATCGACGTGCGGCTGCTGGACATCCTCTTCACCCTGCAAGCCCAGTTCAACTCGACCGAGCCCTACCGCATCATCTCCGCCTTCCGCTCCCCCGCCACCAACCTCGCCCTGCAGGACCGCAGCGCCCAGGCCAACGGCAAGAGCGAGGTGGCGACCAAGTCGATGCATATGGAGGGCAAGGCCATGGACGTGCGTCTCAACGACGTCGCCCTGACCGCCTTCCGCGACGCGGCCCTGGCCCTGAAGGGCGGCGGCGTCGGCTACTATGCGGACAGCGGATTCGTTCACGTAGACATAGGCCGGGTGCGCACCTGGCAGGGAACCTGAGAGATGGCTGAGAAGCGTAGCGGCGGCGGATTCTTCTGGGGTGTTGTCGGCTTCCTGATCGGGGTGGCGGCCACCCTGGCGCTGCTCGCCTTCATGAGCCGCGAAACGATCGGCGACTCCGACCCCCGCACGGCCGCCGACGAGGCCGCCGAGAGCGCCCAGGACATCGTGCCGGAAAACCCGCCGGCCCTGCCGGTTCCAACCCCCAAGGCCGAGCCTCCCGCCATTTAGCCCCTCATCCGATATTCCATCTGCGCCCTAGGCGGCTGGACGAAGAACGCAGCCTCGCCTGTGCAGCAGCGGCAGCGC
>SDZP01000139.1 GCA_004144935.1 Caulobacteraceae bacterium
AGCTTCGCCACCTGGACGCCCGCCGCCCCGACCCCGCCGGCGGCGCCCAGCACCACGACGGTCTCGCCGGGCCGCAGCTGGGCCCGGTCGCGCAGCCCGTGCAGGGCGGTCAGGTAGTTGACGCGGAAACCAGCCGCCTCGGCGGCGCTCATGGCGTCCGGGATGATCTGCACCCCGGCCGCCGGGGCGATGGCGAAGTCCGCGAAGCCGCCGCGCACCTGGGCCATCACCCGGTCCCCGACCTTCAGGCCCTCGACCCCCTCGCCGAGCGCCACGACCCGGCCGCCGGCCTCCTGTCCCGGCGTGTGCGGCAGCGGCGGTTTGACCTGGTAGCGGCCCAGCGCCACCAGGGCGTCGGCATAGCCGACCCCGACCGCCTCGACGGCGATGAGCACCTCGCCGGCCTTCGGCTCCGGCCGGTCCGCCTCGACCAGCTGATAGCCGTCGAGGGACTCGAGGGTTTCGGCGACGACCTTGCGCATGCGGGGCTCCTTGAACGTCCTTCACCGATAGGGGCGATGCCGCAGCGGCAGTCGAGCTAGTCCGGATCGGTGTCGTAGGCGGTGACGCCGTCCGGCAGCACGACCCAGCCATGCCGCCGGCTGTCGTAGACGCTGGCGGTCGGGGCCGGGAAATCGCGATCTCCGAAGGCGCCGACCGCCACGGCGACGCCGCGCGCCTCCTCGCCCTCTTCGGTGTGGAACAGGTTGCTCCCGCAGACCGGGCAGAAGCGAAAGCGAAACTTCGCCCCCTGGTCGCCGGTGCGGACGTATTCCGTCGCCTGGCCCTTCACCTCATAGGGAGGCCGGAAGCCGGCGATGGCGGCGAAGACGCTGCCCGTCCGGGCCTGGCAGGCCAGGCAATGGCACAGGCCGACGCCGCGCGGCTCGCCCTGCACCGTGATGCTCAGTTGGCCACAGCCGCAGATCGCGGTTCTCTGCCGGGTCATGCTATCGGTCCTGCTTCGAAAAGGGAGTTGCGCACCATGATCATCGTCGCCGGCGAGATTCATTTGAAGCCCGGTCAACGCGATGCCTTCCTGCAGGCCGCCCGTGCGGCGATCGAAATGGCGCGGGCGGCGGAGGGCTGCCTGGACTTCGCCGTCTCGGCCGATACGGTCGAGGCGGACCGGGTCAACATCTTCGAGCGCTGGGTGTCTGTCGAGGCGCTGGAGGCTTTCCGGGGGTCCGGCATGGACGACGGCCAGATGGCGATGATTGCCCGCGGCTCAGTCCGCCGTTATCGCGCCGAGGATGCCGGCGACGCTTGAATGACCGGGGGGAACGAGCCTAGGTCTGTCGCCATGAGCACCTCGCCTCCCGGCCTCGAAAGCGTCATCGCAGCGGCCAAGACCGCCGGCCCCCGCGGCCTGCCGCCGGTGCATCTGTGGCATCCGGAACATTGCGGCGACATCGACATCGTCATCCGCAAGGACGGCCTCTGGTTCCATGAAGGATCGCCCATTGGCCGCGAGGCGCTGGTGCGGCTGTTCTCCACGGTCCTGCGCAAGGACCCGGACGGCTTCCACCTGGTCACCCCGGTCGAGAAGATGCGCATCACCGTCGAGGACGCGCCCTTCATCGCCGTGCGGGTCGACCGCGAGGGCGCCAATCTGAAGTTCCTGACCAATGTCGGCGACGAGGTGATCGCCGGGCCGGACAATCCCATCCGCGTCGAGGTCGACGACGAAACCGGCGAGCCCCGGCCCTACGTCCACGTGCGCCGGGGGCTGGAAGCCCGCATCGCCCGGGCGGTCTTCTACGAACTGGTCGAGATGGCCACCGAGCACGAGACGCCCGACGGCCCGGTGCTGGCCGTGGACAGCGACGGCGCGGTCTTCCCGGTCGGCCCGGTGGGGGCGCACCTGACGTGAAGCCCGGCTCCGAGCTGCGCGAGTGGATCAGCCACCACCTCGATCCCATCGCCGACAGCGGGGTGGGCCGGCCCTACCAGTCCGACTTCGACATGAACCCGGACATGGATCCGGGCGAGACCGCCGTCGTCCCCGCCGCCGTGCTGGTGCCGCTGATCGAGCGGCCCGAGGGCCTGTCGGTGCTGCTGACCCGCCGCTCCTCCACCCTGCGCCGCCATTCGGGCCAGGTGGCCTTTCCCGGCGGCCGCATGGATCCCGGCGAGACGGCCGTCGAGGCGGCCCTGCGCGAGGCCGAGGAGGAGATCGCCCTCGACCGCGCCCATGTGACCCTGGCGGGCCTCTCCACCCCGTACAGGACCGGCACGGGCTATCTGGTGACGCCTGTCGTAGGCTTTCTGCCTCCGGACCTGCCGCTGGTCCCCAGCGAGGCGGAGGTGGCCCACATCTTCGAGACCCCGTTCGGCTTCCTGATGAACCCGGCCAACTACGAGGAACGCCACTACGACCTGCCCGACGGCGGCCGGCGGCGGTTCTACGCCATGACCTGGGAGGACGAGCTGATCTGGGGGGCCACGGCGGGGATGTTGCGGGCGCTGTATGACCGGCTGTATGGGGCGGCGGTGGCCTGATCTGGCATTTCCCGCGCATCCGTATATACTGGTAGATACGGAGATGGCGATATGAACGCGATTACAAGCAAGACCTTCAAGAGCGGAAACAGCGCGGCAGTGCGCCTGCCCAAGGATCTGGGCTTTGGGATCGGTGTCGATGTGACCATCGTCCGCTCTGGAGATGTCATCACCATCACCCGGAAGCGCCCTTCGATCCAGGACATGCTCCGGAAGCTTCAGGAACTGCCTGCGCCGGGCGAGATTGAGGTTCGGGACCCCGATATCTTTCCGGACCGCCAGGGGCTCTGATCGGTGTTCATGCTGGACACCAGCGTGGCCATCGAGCTTCGTGACGCCGGGTCTGAGGTCGTCGAAAAGATCGCCCGCCTGGATGGGCCCATCATCCTGTCGATCATAACGCGGATCGAACTCGAAGGTGGGGTCCACCGGACGCCGGGGGACGTCGAGCTTCGTCGTCAGCGGCTGGACGCTATTCTGAAGGTCTTGCCTACTGTCCCTTTTGACGACCCCGCCGCTGCCACTTACCGGGCGATCATCGAGACCTGCGGCTTTTCCCGTCGCAAGATGGCGGACCGGATGATCGCCGCTCAGGCGCTGATCGAGGACGCCACTCTGATCACCCTCAATCCCGACGACTTCCGCGACATTCCCGGATTGAAGTTGCTCGCCTGGTAACCTCGAAGACGCCTTTGCAGTTTGCAACACGCCGTCTATTCAATTCCACCATGTCCACCCACCCCGACAGCATCGGCCAGCCGGCCTGGATGACCCTGCCCGCCACCCAGGCGGTGATCGCCGCGCTCGAGGCCAAGGGCTTCGCCGGCTGCGCCCGGTTCGTCGGCGGCTGCGTGCGCAACACCCTGCTGAACACCGAGGTCGACGACATCGACATCGCCACCACCCTGACTCCCGACCAGGTCACCGAGGCGCTGGAGCAGGCGGGCCTGAAGGCCATCCCGACCGGCGTCGACCACGGCACCATCACCGCCGTCAGCCAGGGCCGGCCCTACGAGATCACCACCCTGCGCAAGGATGTCGCCACCGACGGGCGCCGCGCCGTGGTGGCCTTCACCAAGAGCTGGTCCGAGGACGCCGAGCGGCGGGACTTCCGGCTGAACGCCCTCTACGCCGACGCCGACGGCCGCCTGTTCGATCCCACCGGCGAGGGCATCGCCGACTGCCTGGCCGGGCGCATCGTCTTCGTCGGCGATCCGATGACCCGTATCCGCGAGGACTACCTGCGCATCCTGCGCTGGTTCCGGTTCCACGCCTGGTACGGCAAGGGCGACCCCGACCAGGCGGCGCTGACCGCCTGCAAGGCGCTGAAGGGCATGCTGTCGGGCCGCGCGGCGGAACGGACCCAGAAGGAACTGCTGAAGCTGCTGGCCGCCGAGGACCCGCGCGCCGCCCTGCGGCTGATGGCGGCGACCAGCGTGCTCTCCTCGGTGCTGCCGCAGGTCAAGGCGCTGACCCGCTTCGAGACCCTGGTGGCCATCCAGACCGAGCAGCTGTTCGAGACCGACGCCGAGCTTCGCCTGGCCGCCCTGCTGCCGGACGACGTGGCCGTGGCGCGGGACACCGCCGAACGCCTGCGGCTGTCGAACGCCCTGAAGGACCGGCTGATCGAGGCCGCCGCCAAGGCGCCTCGCATCGTCTCCTGGATGAGCCCCCGCGAGGCGCGCCGCACGGTCTACAAGATCGGCCTGCGGGCCTTCAGCGACCGGATCAAGCTGGGCTGGGCCGCCTCGGGCCGTCCCTCGACAACGCCGCAATGGCGCGGCCTGCTGGCCCTGGCCGAGACCTGGACGCCGCCCGCCTTCCCGTTGACCGGCGAGGAGGTGCTGGCAACCGGCGTGCCCAAGGGGCCGATGGTCGGCGAGGTCATGCGCGAGGTCGAGGAGTGGTGGATCGACCACGATTTCATGGACGACAGGCTAGCGGCGGTGGAGCGGCTGAAGGCCGTCGCCCAGGGCATGGCCTACTAGTCAGCGTGCAAATCGGCGGACCCGCGCGGTCTGTCGGCAACCAAGCTCGCAGCGCGCCGTTCTGCGAATATGCGCGCCTTCTTCTTCATCAGCCTGGCGACCTTCGCCGCTATCGCCGTCGCCGGCCTCGTGCCGGCCCAGGCCGAGACCACGCGGCCCCTGTCGGCCTGGGAGGCGGCGCTGGCCAAGCAGCAGGGGGCGCTGAAACCCGCCGCGTCGTTCAACGGCGTCACCGACCGCAACGCCCGCTCCCTGGCCCTCTACGCCGAGGCGGCGAAGGTGATCACCCACCCCCGCTGCGTGAACTGCCACCCGGTCGACAACGTGCCGCGTCAGGGCGCCGCCATGAGGGTGCATAACCCGCCGATGACCGGGGCCCTCGACGGGCACGGCCCGGCCGGCCAGCGCTGCACCACCTGCCACGGGGCCAAGAACTTCGAGGTCGGCGGCGACAACATCCAGTCGATCCCCGGCAATCCGAAATGGGCGCTCGCGCCGGCCAAGATGGCCTGGCAGGGCAAGACACCCGGCGAGATCTGCCGCCAGATCAAGGATCCGGCCCGCAATGGCGGCAAGGACCTGGAGGCGCTATTCCACCACATGAACGAGGACGAGCTGGTCGGTTGGGGCTGGAACCCCGGCAAGGGCCGCGCCCCGGCGCCCGGCGATCAGAAGACCTTCGGCGGGCTGATCCGCGCCTGGATCGACACCGGGGCGGCCTGTCCGGCCTAGATTTTGAAGGGATTTCGGATCGTCAGGACGCCGTCGATCTCATGGCCGTCCTGCATGTCTTCCGAATAGAGAACGTCGCAACCACTGGCCAAGGCCGCGGCGATGATCTGGCAGTCGTCGAGGGCGTACCCCGTCTGGCGGGCCAGTTCGACAGCGTGCGAAAACATCCGGGAGGTCAGTTCGACAACGTCGCAGACCTCACGCAACACGCCGAGCACGTCCTCGATCTCGTCCCAGGACAAGGCATGCTTGCGCCGGGCGACCGTCGCGACCTCTGCCAGAACCTGGAGGCTGATCGTACCGCCGGCCAGGATCAGGCCATCGGCCACGGCGGCTTTGGTCAGATCCGAGCCGATCAGGTAAAGCGGGATATTGGAGTCCAGGAACGCCCTACCGCCGGGCATTGGCCTCTAGCCTGTCGAACTTGAAATCCGCCGGCAAGCGACCTCGGTATTTCCGGAGACGAGCCAACAGCTGTTCTCTTGAGGGCTTGTTCTCGATTTCCAGAGCGCGCGCGCCGGCGACATGGACGTCGACGTCGTCGCCCTCCTTGAGGTCCATGGCCTCGACCACGGTTGCGGGCAACCTCAGGGCAAGGCTGTTGCCCCATCTCGCGACACGCATCATCGCCTCCAGATATACATCGCTAGAATGTATATCATCTTCGACCGCCCCAGACTACGGCCACTTCACCGTCGGCGGCATGGAGCTGAGGATCGATTCGACGTTCCCCCCTGTCTTCAACCCGAACATCGTGCCGCGGTCGTAGAGCAGGTTGAACTCCACATAGCGCCCGCGCTGGATCAGCTGCTGATCGCGCTCCTCGGCCGTCCAGGGCTCGGCCATGCGCGTCTCGGCGATGGCGGGATAGCTGTCCAGGAAGGCCTCGCCGACGGCCTGGGTGAAGGCGAAGTCGCGGTCCCAGTCGCCGCTGTCGTGATGGTCGTAGAAGATGCCGCCGATACCGCGGGGCTCGTTGCGGTGCGGCAGGAAGAAGTACTCGTCGCACCAGGCCTTGTACTTGGCGTGCCAGTCCGGATCGAAGCGGTCGCAGGCGTCCTTGAAGGCGGCGTGGAAGGCGATGGCGTCCGGGAAGGCCTGGTCGCGCTGGTAGCCCAGCAACGGCGTCAGGTCGGCTCCGCCGCCGAACCAGCCCTTGGTGGTGCAGATGAAGCGGGTGTTCATGTGCACGGCCGGGACGCGCGGGCTGTGCATATGGGCGATCAGCGAGACGCCGGTGGCGAAGAACCGCGGGTCCTCCTCGGCGCCCGGCATGGTCTTTGCCATCTCCGGGGTGAAGGCGCCGAACACCAGCGAGGTATGCACCCCGACCTTCTCGAAGAAGCGGCCATGCATCATCGACATCACCCCGCCGCCGCCGGCCGGTCGGTCCCAGGGCTTGCGCACGAAGCGGCCGGGCTCGCCCGGGTACAGATCGGCCGGGGCCGCGTCCTCGAGCGCCTCGAACCGGGCGATGATCCGGTCGCGCAGGCCCTCGAACCAGCCGCGGGCCAGTTGCTTCCGATTCTCAAGTAGAGCGGCGTTTTCCATGCGCCGACCTTTTACAGCCTGTTGCTCGCGCGTCCATGCGGGGTCGCGCGACCTTTTCGGTCCAAGGCCGGTTGAAAAAGGGCCGGGTAGGTTCTAAGCGATCCGGCCACGGGACCTTGCTGGGGCGGCCCGTCGAATCGCGTGCGCCTGCCGTACGCTTTGCGGCAGCCGACGCAGCGCCCGGGATTTTTCCTCAGGCCGACCCCTCCCTTGGGCCGGCGATTGCGAAGGGTGACCTGCAGGTGGCCGACAGCGCCGTTCATTCCACGGAAGCCGGGGACGACCCCTCCCGGCGTGACTTCATCCATATTGCGGCCATCGCCGCCGCCGGCGGTGCCGCCGCGGCGGTCGCCTGGCCGCTGGTGACCCAGATGAACCCCTCGGCGGACACCCTCGCCCTGGCCAGCGTCGAATACGACCTGACCAAGATCGAGGCCGGCCAGCAGGTGACCATCAACTGGCGCGGCAAGCCCCTGTTCATCCGCAACCGCACCCAGGCCCAGATCGACGCCGCCGTCCGCGACGACAGCGCCGTCCTCAAGGATCCGCAGGCTGACGCCCAGCGCCACAAGGAAGGCAAGGCCCAGTGGCTGGTCCTGATCGGCAGCTGCACCCACCTCGGCTGCGTGCCCACGGTCGGCGGCGGCGATTACGGCGGCTGGTTCTGCCCCTGCCACGGCTCGACCTACGACACCTCCGGCCGCATCCGTAAGGGCCCCGCGCCCAAGAACCTCGTGGTTCCGGACTACGCCTTCCTTTCCGACACCAAGGTCAAGATCGGCTGACGATGAGCGGACATTCCACTTACGAGCCGAAATCCGGCATCACCCGCTGGCTTGACCAGCGCCTTCCCGTCACCCGCCTGGTCTGGGACAGCTTCGTCGACTATCCGACGCCGCGGAACCTGAACTACTGGTGGACCTTCGGGGGCATCCTCAGCCTCTGCCTGGGCGTGCAGATCATCACCGGCATCGTGCTGGCGATGCACTACACCCCCTCGGCCAGCGGCGCCTTCGCCTCCGTCGAGCACATCATGCGCGACGTGAACTACGGCTGGCTGCTGCGTTACACCCACGCCAACGGGGCCTCGATGTTCTTCATCGCGGTCTACCTGCACATGTTCCGTGGGCTGTATTACGGGAGCTACAAGCCGCCGCGTGAGGTCCTGTGGATCCTCGGCTGCGTCATCTATCTGCTGATGATGGCCACCGCCTTCATGGGCTACGTCCTGCCCTGGGGCCAGATGAGCTTCCACGGCGCGGTCGTGATCACCAACATCATCGGGGCCATCCCGGTGATCGGCGGACCGGTCCTGACCTGGCTGCAAGGCGGCTTCGCCGTCGACAACGCCACGCTCAACCGCTTCTTCTCGCTGCACTACCTGCTGCCCTTCATGATCGCCGGCGTGGTGATCCTGCACGTCTGGGCCCTGCACGTGGTCGGACAGAACAACCCGACCGGCATCGACCCCAAGTCGAAGGCCGACACCGTCCCCTTCACCCCGTACGCGACGGTGAAGGACGGCTTCGCGATGAGCCTGTTCCTGGTCCTCTTTGCGCTGTTCGTCTTCTACATGCCGAACGCCCTGGGCCATGCCGACAACTACATCGAGGCCAACCCGCTTGTGACCCCGGCGCACATCGTGCCCGAATGGTACTTCCTGCCCTTCTACGCCATCCTGCGCGCCGTGCCGGACAAGGTGATGGGCGTGCTGGCCATGTTCGGCGCCATCGGCGTGCTGTT
>SDZP01000543.1 GCA_004144935.1 Caulobacteraceae bacterium
GTCCAGATGGGCGATCTTGCCGTCGGTGCGGTCGCTGACGGTGGCCGGCTGGAACAGGGTGGCGGGCAGGCGCTCGGCGGCCCTCGGCAGGAAGCGGTCGAACCAGGCGGCGAAGTCGGCGCCCAGGACGTGGCGCATGGCTTCGGCCTCCATCAGGGCCGGGGAGAGGAAGTCTTCGCCCGACGGCTCCCAGGCCTGGCAGTCGGCGTCGTCGAGGTGCCAGCGGCGCAGCGCCTCCTTCAGCAGGCCGGAGAGGCCGTGATCGCCGGTCTCCTCGGCGTATTCCAGGGCCAGGGTGATGGCGAAGGCGGTGCTGGAATGCACGCCGGTGCGGACCGGGTAGGTCGCCAGCGGCAGGTAGGCGTGGAAGCGCTGGACGAAGCCGTCAGCCAGCGGGCTGAGGTGGGCGGACCAGTCGTCGGCATGCCGCAGCAGTTCGGCCTGCAGCATCAGCAGCCAGCCCCAGCCGTAGGGCCGCTCGAAGCCGCGGGCGCCGGGACGGGCGAGGTAGGCGGTCTCGACGGCGACCTTGGCGGGGGTGAAGGCGTCGTCGAACAGGGCGCGGATGCCGGCGGCCTCGGGAATATCCGGGTGGAGGCGCAGCAGGGTGGCCAGGGTCCAGTAGCCGTGGACGCAACTGTGCCAGTCGTAGCTGCCGAAGAATATCGGATGGAAGTCCTGGTGCGGGGCGACGTCGGCGGCGCTGGTGAAGACGTGGTCGGCCTTGTGTGGCCAGGGCTGGCGCACGTGGCCGAGCGTGATGGCGGCGAATTTCGAGGCCGTTTCGGCGGTGAGCTCAGTAGACGAAGACATACATCAACACGGTGTTGGCGATCAGCAGGATCAGGGCGGTGGGGATCTGGGCCTTGATGACGCCGTAGCGGTCGGTCAGTTCCAGAAGGGCGGCGGGGACGATGTTGAAGTTGGCCGCCATGGGCGTCATCAGCGTGCCGCAGAAGCCGGACAGCATGCCGACGGCCGCCATGACGACCGGGTCGCCCTTGAAGGTCCCGACGATCAGCGGCAGGCCGATGCCGGCCGTCATCACCGGGAAGGCGGCGAAGGCGTTGCCCATGATGACGGTGAAGATGGCCATGCCGAAGGTGTAGGCGACGACGGCCAGCAGGGCGCCGGCCGGGCCGCTGGAGGGCAGGCTGGCGCCGGCAAACTGGCCGATGATCTGGCCCACCCCGGCGGCGGCGAAGACGGCGCCCAGGGCCGCGAGCGTCTGGGGCAGCAGGGCGGCCCAGCCAACGGCGTCGAGCAGGCGGCGGCCTTCCTGCAGCGGGACGGTCGGCCGGGGCCGGATCATCGCCACGGCGAGGACCAGGCCGCAGAGGATGCCGAGGATCAGGGAGACCAGGGTGGCCTGCTTGGGGTCGACGACATGGGCGCCGCCGACGGTCCAGGCCTTGAAGAGGAAGGTCCCGGCCAAGGTGACCAGCGGGATGACCAGGGCCGGGATGAACAGCCTGGGGCCGATGCGGGCGGCGCTCTGGCGGCGTTCCGCCTGGGTGGTGGTGTCGGGCTTGCCCTGACCGAGGGCGCCGAAGCCCGCCAGGCCGGCCAGGGCCAGGACCAGCAGGCCGTTGGCGAGGTCGCCGACGTAGGAGCCGAACAGGAAGCTGACGGCGAGCAGGCCCCAGAAGGCGAGGTTGCCCCATCGCCGGGGGTTCTCCCGGTCGAAGGCGCCGAGCAGAGCCATGGCGGCGAAGAAGACGCCGCCGATGACGTAGAGGACCGGCAGGCCGATCACTGGGCCGGCTCCGCGGCGTTGAGCCGGACGATCTGCCCGTCCAGCGGCCAGAGGC
>SDZP01000140.1 GCA_004144935.1 Caulobacteraceae bacterium
TCTTCCACATCACGATCACCGCCTCCATCCGGCTGGTCCGGGCCCTGCAGCCGGTGATGCCCTTCCTGTCGCGCCATGCCGCCACCCGCACCCTGCTGCTGGCCCAGCTGTCGGCCAGGCCCTGGGCGCTGGCGCCGCAAACCGTGCTGACCGAGATGCGCAGCTTCGCCGCCACGCCGGTTTTCGACGCCATGGTCCACGAGCTGGCGACCGGCCCCTTGCAGGCGGGAGCCGCCTCCACGCCCGGCCGGGTGACCATCGGCTGGGGCCGCAACGACCGCCTCCTGCTGCCCCGCCAGGCCCACCGCGCCCAGGCCGCCTTCCCGAACGCCCGGCTGCGCTGGTTCGACCACTGCGGGCATTTTCCCCATTGGGACCAGCCGGAAGAGACGGTGCAGACGATCCTGCAGGCGACGGGCTGACCGCGCGGGGTGGTGGGGGCCCTGGTCGATGGAGAGGTCGTCCTTGACGGGACCGCCGCCATTGCCCGCGACAGCGACGAGGCCCTCTCAGGGCCGGCGATGCAACCGCGGGCGGCGCGGCTGCGGCAGCGGAAGGTCTGGATAAGGTCGGGAGCCTTCGGTCGCGGGTTCGATTTCGACAGCTTCGAAATAACATCGCGAGGTGCAGCCTATCGCCCAGTTCCGACACCCGAACGGCAAGGTCGGCATCGATCCAGTCACTCGGCACAGACTTTCGGCCGAGAACCGACAACCTGCGGCACTAGACTTTTGCTTCGCCCACGCGGACGCTCCACGTGAGGACGCAGTGCTTAACGTCTCAACCGGAGCCGCCGCGCTTGTCATTTGCTGCAACTTTCCCGCCGGCCCCGATTGACCGTCGGGTTGTCAAAACCGAAGCTGCTGAAAGCTACGGCGGTCCGACACGAGTTAGTGACCTCGGGGAGGCGCAGCGGTGGATTCTCCTCGGTGAGCCTGGAAGCGGAAAATCCACCACATTCATCCAGGCCGCAGCAGCTCACGGGGTCGAGGTTGTCACGGCCCATAAGTTCGTCGCCGGACATAGACCGCTAGGAACCGTAGTCTTCATCGATGCGCTGGAAGAGTTTCGTATAGGCGAGGCCGATTCTGATCGCCTCGCTGATTTGACCGCTCAGATTGCCGCCTCCGGATACACGAGGTGGCGCCTAACGTGTCGCTCTGCGTCTCTCACCAAGCCTGACCTTCTCCATATCGAGGAAGAGCTAGGGGCATTCGAACTATGGAATCTCGCTCCCCTTTCACCGACCGAACAGTCTGCAGTGCTCAAAAGTCTTGGCGAAGCCGATCCTGCCGCCTTTCTGCGGCGTGTGGATGACCTCGCCGCTGCACCGCTACTGGGAAACCCCGCTACCCTTAAGCTGCTGCACGGCACGCTGAACGACGACGCCACCAGCATCGATTCGCGCGGAGCGTTGTTTGCCCAAGCGACCATCGATATGGCCTATGAGATCAACAGCCGCCGCCGATCGCGCAGGGATCGGTCAACGCCTGGCGCGATCATCACTGCCGCGGAAAAGGCGTCCTTAGTTCTGATGCTGTCCGCGCGATCGGATTTATGGATGGGCGCGGCAAAGCCGCCGCGGACCGGCCTTGTAACCGTGGACGAACTAATTCCGGCCGGTATTGACACCAAGGCCCTCCACGATGCGGTCGATACCCCCATGTTTCGTGGCGAAGCCGATAGCTATGCGCCGACACACCGGATGGTGGCCGAGTATCTGGCGGGCCGCGCTCTCGCCGCCGCTGTGTCCAGCCGGGACGGCCGACCGGCGGCACTAGCCTACAATCGGGCCTTAGCCCTGCTTTGCGGTGATGATGAACAGCCGGCACCAGCGCTGCTGGGAACGTTCGCGTGGTTTGTGACCAGCCTTGCGAACGGACTTCATGCCGATAGGGCCCTGAAATTGGTGCGGGCGCATCCAGAAGCAATTCTGTTCCAAGGCGATGCTGCGATGCTTCCGCTCAACCATCGACGTGCCCTTTTGGAGGCCACAGGTCGAGGTGATCCTTGGTTCCTCAGTGGCATGCGGGGGTCGACTGCGGTCGGTGGGCTTGCCGGCGCTGACCTCGAGACCGAGTTCCGGACGATCCTACTCGACCCAACCGAAACATCGCACCGACGCGCCCTAATTCTCGCGGCCATCGCCTCAGGTCGTCGCGTTCCAGGGCTTGACGCTGATGTGGTCTTGTTCGCCTCCGATCCTGCGAATCCGGAATGGCTGCGCCGAGAGGCCATCGAGGCGATCGAGGCACGTGCGACGCACCCCCTTGCCGATTTGCGTACCGTCGTCTCCGCGCTCGACAAGGAGCCGCTGCAGAACTCGGTCGCCGTCAAGATGGCCGCGCTTGCGAGCCTCGTTGGCCACGACGTAACTGCTGCAGAGGTTCGAAAGACGCTCGCCGAGTATGCCGCAACCGGCGACGGCGTAATGGGGTACGCCTACAGCTTTGGTGCAGCCCTTGCCGCGTCACCCCCAGAGGGCCTGTTCGATGCGCCTCTGCCGAGTGAACGCCGTACTGGCGAGTCACGCTCCTATGAGGTGAATGGCGTTGTCCGTCGCACCCTTGTCCAATCCATCCGTTCATCTCCGCGTCTTCGGGCTGGAGACTTGCTCAGGTGGCTCTCCAATGCCGGCTTCAAACGGCTGAATGATCCTGAGGCTGAGTTGCGAGAAGCAATCCAGGAATGGGTTGATCGTGTTCCATCTCACGCTTCGAGTCTGTTCTGGGCGCTGTATCGACAGTCCCGGTCCCACCCATGGCCGGCGATCCACGAGTTTCGTCGTCTGACCGGCCGTTTCCCTGACGCAAAAATTACTGCGGAGGTGCTCGACCGCCTCGATGCTTCTCCGCCTGGAAAGGACGCGGCCGATTTGGCGCGAACAGCGATGAATTTGATCGCCCCGTTCGAGCCGACGGACGATCTTTACTGGCGACTTTGGACGCGACTCGATGGTCGCACGGACTTAGCTGACATCTTTGAAGCACTGACCCAAAGTCCGATAGATCATTGGCAATCTAGGGAGCAATCCCGCCAGCGCAGGATGGAGGCCAAGACCGCGACGGCGCTAGATCGGGATCGGGCCTGGTTCGACACCAACCTTGAAAAGGTTCGGGACGGAACCGCATTTGGCGCGCTTCGCTACGCCGCCGAACTCTATGCCGGCCATCATGCTCACCTCACCTCAGGCGTGGCGGAGGAGCGCTTGACGAACTGGATGGGCGCAGCCGTCGCCGATGCCATCGCAGAAGGGTGGGCGACGGTGCTGGCGAATTTCCCGCTCACTTGGCGCCAACAAGCACTTCAGGAGGGCACAAACCGGAACTATCAGGCTAACTATATCGCTGCGGCTTTCGTTGATCGTCTCGCCCGTTTGGGCGAGCCCGTACCAGCCCTATCCCCTGATGCCGCCTTTGGAGTCCTGCGGGGCTATTATGTTCTGCAGGACAATGATTTCCGCGACGCTGTCCAAGCTTTGGGCGCCTCCAGCATCGCCGCAGACCCCGAAGGTATGGCCACCCTGCTTGAGTATTGGCGAGTCGCCATCAAACCGGGGATGTTTGAACTGCCGCATAGCCGCGAGTTTGAGAAGGCTGGCGGGGTTGAGGTGGCCTTGTTGCCGTTCCTGAAAAATCGTCCAAACCTCTCGCCCGAACTGCTGCGAAACGCCCTCTCGATGGCGGCGCGGGTTATCTCACTGAAAGAGCTCACTGGCTTAGTCGCTTCTGTATTGAAACGAGCACTGTCACCGGAAGCTCGCTCGATATGGGGGTTCGCAGCTTTTCTGTTGGATCCAGCCGCCCGCGAAGCAGAGTTTGCCGCCGAGGTAGAGAATTGGCCGGCCGAAGCCGATCGGTTGCCACACGGAAGTCTCATCGGCGATTTTGACAACCTGACTGGGTCCACGACTTCGCGCCGACGCGTGTTTGTCGGTCTATTCGGGCCACTACACGCTCCCAAGGGCGACTTTGGCGACCGCGACACCCTCAGCGAGGTCGTAGCTGCGTCCATAAAGGGTCTCGGCGAAACCCCAACCCCGGACGCATCGGACGCGCTGGCTATCCTCGCCGCTCGGGCCGACTTGGCGGCCTGGCACGACACCCTGCAGCACTATACGGCCGCCCAATTAAAGCTCAGACAGCAGACTGAATTCCGACCGCCCTCGCCACGTCGGGTCGCCGAGGCCATTAATGCAGGTCCGCCAGCAACCGCTGCGGACCTGCGTGCCGTGGCGCGCGAGTGCCTCGCCGATCTGACGAATGACATCCAGAACGGTGACACAGCGGGTTGGAAGGCTTTCTGGAACCTGCCCGGCAAGCCCAGTTTGCGTACGCCTCGGGAGGAAAATGATTGCCGCGATCTGTTGCTCGACCGCTTGCGGGATCGTCTCATGCGGTTCGGCATAGGGGCACATCATGCCATTCCTGAAGCGCGTCGCCGGAACGATCGACGCGCGGACGTTCTGCTAATCGGCGAGGAAGGAGCCAACCTTCCAGTAGAGGCTAAGCGGCACATGCACGCCCAACTTTGGAAAGCGGCAGGATCACAGTTGAAGGACTACGCTCGTTCGCCGGGAAGCGGCGGTCATGGCGTGTACTTGATCTTCTGGTTCGGCTTGGGAGTCCCCTCGCCACCTAGGCCCCCTGCGGGAACGCCCCCGATCACGAGTGCTGGGGCGTTGAGAGACGCCTTAGTTGGGCATCTACGGCGTGAACTCCGTCCTTTGACGGATGTCATCGTAGTCGATCTGACGCCACCCGAGAGGCCGCCGACTGCCGGCAAACAACGAAAACAAGGTGGGAGGAACGGCCAGGGCAAAGCCCACGGTGAGGTTCTCGGGCCGCAGAAGACAAAATCAGCAAAGACGAAAGTTTCGAAACCGGGTAGCGCTAGACTAGGAGCAGACCGCTAAACTGGAAGTAATGATATGCCCTCCGGGCTGGTCGCAGTTCCCTGATACGGAAGTCAGATCGGCGTGGCTGCGGGCCGGCCCAAGCAGAGAATTAGATGCGAGGGCCTCCAAATTTACCTCTGCCGCACGAAGTTTGAACCGGCTCATTGACCGGCGTTCAGCCTTGGCCTCATCCTCGGGAAAACACGCTCTTCTCGGGGGATGCGGCCATGGCGCCGAGCGACGACAACACCGGCGATTACGGCGCCGAGCCGGCCGCGCCGGCTCCGAAGAAGGCCCGGTTCGAGATGCCCAAGGGCCTCTCCCCCACCGTCGCCGTCGTCGCGGCGGCCATGCTGGCGCTCGGCTTCGGGGGCGGCTACGTGGCCGCCACCACCGGGCTGTTCACCGGCGGGGGCGACAGCGGGCCGAGCAGTTCGGTGGCGACGGTGGACAAGGATGGGCGCACGCCCGGGGCCTCGGTCTGGAACCTGTTTGGCAAGCCGCGCGGGGCCAATGCGCCGCGGCGGGGGATTCCGAAGCCCGATGGCTTTGCGGTGTGGCGGACGCGGCTGGACACCAGCGCGGCGGAGCCGAAGGCCTGTGTCGAGCTGTCGCGCGAGCTGGATGAGGCCAAGAGCTATTCCGACTATGTGCTGGTCTCGCCCGATCTCGGCGGCACGCCGGCGGTCAGCGTCAATCCGAAGAACAAGGCCGAGCTGTGCATCGCCGGCATGGGCTTCAACGACCGGCGGGTGACCCTGCTGAAAGGGCTGCCCGGCAAGGGCAACGACAAGCTGGCCAGCAACGCCGACGTCGACTTCACCTTTGGCGAGAAGCCGCCCTATGTCGGGTTCGCCGGCAACGGGGTGATCCTGCCGCGCGAGGACAGCGACGGGGTGGGGATCGAGACGGTCAATGTCTCCCGCCTGGCCATCGAGGTCTGGCGGGTGTCGGACCGCAACCTGGTGCGCAAGTCGATCGGGGCGCCCGATCCGACCGGCGAGGGCGACTATCCCGGCGACTATGGCGACGACAGCCCCGATGACGAGGGCCGGGTGGTCTGGAAGGGCGATGTCGCCGTGCGCGGCGGCCAGGGCGAGCGGGTGACCACCGTCTTCCCGCTGGGCGCGGTGCTGAAGGAGATGAAGGCCGGCGGCTATGTGATCAAGGCGCGCGACGCCTCGGCCGGGGTCAAGCAGGACGGCGAGGGCGAGGGGACCAACCCGGCCCAGGCGCGGCGCTGGATCATGTTCACCGACATGGCGCTGGCCGGATACGACGGGGCCGAGAGCCTGGACGTGGTGGTGCGGTCGCTGAAGTCGGCCAAGACCATGGCCGGGGTGCGGGTGGCGCTGGTGGCGCGCAACGGCGAGGACCTGGCCGAGGCCAAGAGCGACGGCAGCGGCCGGGTGCGGTTCCTGCGGCCGCTGCTGAAGGGCGAGAATGCGCTGAAGCCCAAGATGGTCATGGCCTATGGCCCGCAGGGGGACCTGGCGGTGCTGGACCTGGACCGCTCGCCGGTCGACCTGTCGAAACAGGGGGTGGGCGGCCGCAACGGGCCGGCCCCTGATGAGGATGAGACGGGCGGGCGGATCGCCGGGGCGGATGTCGACGGCTACCTCTATGGCGATCGGGGCATCTATCGGCCGGGCGAGACGGTGCACCTGACCGCCATGATCCGCGACCTGCAGTCGAAGGCGGTGAAGGACCGCAAGGGCGTGATAGTCGTCAAGCGGCCGAGCGGGGTGGAGTTCAAGCGCTTCGCCTTCGACGGCGCGCCGAAGGGGGCGGTGACTTATGACGTGGCGTTGCCCAAGAGCGCGCCGCGCGGACGGTGGACGGCGACCCTGACGATCGAGGGGCTGGACGGCGAGGCCGGGGCCCTGTCGTTCTCGGTCGAGGATTTCGCGCCGCAGCGGCTGGCGGTGGATACCGAGGGCAACGCCAAGGTTCCGGTGGCGGCCGGCGAGACGCGCAATGTCGCGGTCACCGCCCGCTTCCTCTATGGCGCGGTCGGGGCCGGACTGCAGACCCAGGGCGAGGCGCGGCTGGCGGCCGATCCCAACCCCTTCCCAGCCTACAGGGACTATCGCTGGGGCGACGAGAAGGACGGCTTCCAGGAGAAGTTCCTGGAGCTGGGCTCATCGGTGACCGACGGCGAGGGCCGGGCGATCCTGGCGGTCAATTCGGCCGAGGCCGGCGAGACGGTGGTGCCGCTGAAGGCGACGGTGACGGCCTCGGTGTTCGAGCCGGGCGGCCGGCCGGTGCGCGAGAGCCTGTTCCTCAAAGTGCGCACCAAGGCGCTCTACTACGGCGTCAAGATCGACGAGGCCGAGGGCGGCGGGTCGAACCCCAGCGTCGGCATCGACGTGATCGCGGTCAACGCGGCGGGACAGCGGATCGCGGCGCCGGGCACGACCTACACCCTGATCAGCGAGAACTGGGACTACGACTGGTTCCAGCAGGACGGCCGCTGGCAGTGGCGGCGGACCAGCCGTGACGCGGTGATCACCAAGCAGACGATTTCGGTGGGCGCCGGCGCGCCGGCCAAGATCGGCCGGCGGCTGGAATGGGGCGACTACCGGCTGGAGATCGAGGGGCCGGACGGGGCCAAGACCCTGATCCGCTTCTCCTCCGGCTGGGGCGGCGCGGCCCAGGACGGCGAGGCGCCCGACTTCGTGCGCATCGGGCTGAACACCAAGAGCCCGGGCCAGGGCGACACCATCGACCTGACCATCAAGAGCCCCTACGCCGGCGAGGCGCAGGTGGCGGTGGCCACCGACCGGGTGATCGAGTTCAAGACCTTCAGCGTGCCGGCCGGCGGCACGACCCTGAAGCTGAAGACCAGCGCCGCCTGGGGCGGCGGGGCCTATGTGCTGGTCAGCGTGGTGCAGCCGCGCGATCCGGTGGCGACGCCCAAGCCGCGCCGGGCGCTGGGGCTGCTCTATGTGCCGCTGGATCCGAAGGCGCGGAAGCTGACGGTGGAGCTGGGCACGCCCGAGAAGCTGAACGCCAAGGCCGACGTCGTGGTGCCGGTGACGGTCAAGGGCCTGGGGGTCGGCCAGCGGGCCAAGGTCACCGTCGCGGCGGTGGACGAGGGGATTCTGCGGCTGACCAAGTTCGCCAGCCCCGATCCGGCCAAGTGGTATTTCGGCAAGCGGGCCCTGACCATCGACTACATGGACGACTACGGGCGGCTGCTGGATCCCAACCTCGGGGCCCCGGCCAACGTCAACTTCGGGGCCGACCAGCTGGGCGGCGAGGGGCTGACGGTGACGCCGATCAAGTCGGTGGCCCTGTGGAGCGGCATCGTCGAGACCGACATCTTCGGCAAGGCCAAGGTCACCCTGCCGGCGGCCGACTTCAACGGCGAGCTTAGGGTCATGGCGGTGGCCTGGACCGACGAGGCTGTGGGCTCGGCGAGCAAGCCGATGACCGTGCGCGAGCCGGTGGTGGCCGACCTCAACCTGCCAAGGTTCCTGAGCCCCGGCGACAAGCCGGTGGCGACGCTGGAGCTGCACAATGTCGAGGGCAAGGCCGGCGAC
>SDZP01000544.1 GCA_004144935.1 Caulobacteraceae bacterium
CCCGGCTCGGCCACCGTGCTGACCCTGGGCGCCCACATGTGCAAGTGGCCGATCGGCGATCCCTCCAGCGACGAGTTCACCTTCTGCGGCCGTCGCGCCAGCGAAGGCGTCTACTGCGTCGACCATGCCCGGGTGGCCTACCAGCCGGCCCAGAGCGGCAAGAAGAAGACCGGCCCCAACGAACTGGCCCGCTCGCTGCGCCGCTACATCTAGGCCTTCCTCTCAAGGGAAGCATCGCAACGGCGGTGACCGCGAGGTCGCCGCCGTTGTTCGTCCTGGATCAGCGCGCGCCGGAGAAGCTGCCCTTCCGACCGGCGGCGTCCACCTCGCCGCTGATCGCGCCGCCCTTTACAACCCCGGAATAGGTCACGTCGAACTTCTGGCCCATGAAGTCCGAGCCATAGGTCCAGACGACCTTGTCACCGGTCACCCTGCCCGACTTCAGCGGATGGGCCTTGTTCGTCCCGCCGTCGAAACAGGTCCCGCCCAGCGTATCGCCCGAGCGGGTGAACCTGCAGGTCAGGGTGAAGCCGAAGGTCTGCACCTTGCCCTTCAGCTTCCAGGTCCCGGCGACGGGGTCGGTCTGGGCCTGGGCGGCGTAGCCCAGCATCAGCAGGGCGGCGAGGGTCAGGGCTGCGGTTTTCATGCTCCGAGAGCTAGAGCGCCAGACAGCGGTTTCCAGCGACTCATCCACCCGGCTATGCTTGGGCGGTGACCGACGTCGAAACCGCCCCCGCCTCCAACGCCCAGGCCTATTCGGTCTCCGAGCTTGCCTTCGCCCTCAAGCGCACGCTGGAGGACGCCTACGGCTTTGTCCGCCTGCGCGGCGAGCTCTCCAAGGTCACCCACCATGGCAGCGGCCACGTCTATCTGACCCTCAAGGACGAGAAGGCCTCCCTCGACGGCGTCGTCTGGAAGGGCAGCGTGCGGAACCTCGGCATCCGTCCCGAACAGGGGATGGAGGTCATCGTCACCGGCCGCATCACCACCTTTCCGGCCGGCAGCCGATACCAGATCGTCATCGAGACCATGGAGGCCGCCGGCGTCGGCGCCCTGCTGGCCCAGCTCGAGCGCCTCAAGGCCAAACTCGCCGACGAGGGCCTGTTCCGGCCGGAGCGCAAGCGGGCCATCCCGGCCATGCCGGCGGTCGTCGGCGTCATCACCAGTCCCACCGGCGCGGTCATCCGCGACATCCTGCACCGCATCCGCGACCGCTGGCCCTGCCGGGTCATTGTCTGGCCGGTCGTCGTCCAGGGGGATGCCGCGGCCCCGCAGGTCTGCGCCGCGATCCGGGCCTTCAACGCCCTGCAGCCTGGCGGCCCCGTGCCCCGCCCGGACGTACTGATCGTCGCCCGCGGCGGCGGCTCGGTGGAAGACCTCTGGGCGTTCAACGACGAGACCCTGGCCCGCACCGTCTTCGAGGGGACCATCCCGCTGATCAGCGCCGTCGGCCACGAGACCGACACCACCCTTATCGACTTCGTCTCCGACCGCCGAGCCCCGACCCCGACCGCCGCCGCCGAAATGGCCACGCCGGTGCTGGCGGAGCTGCGCGCCGCCCTCTCCGGCATCGACCAGCGCCTCAACCGTTGCGGCGGCCGGATGATCGAGGAGCGCCGCACCCGGCTGGCCGCCAGCGCCCGGGGCCTGCCCCGCCCGGCCGACCTGACCGCCGCCGCCAGCCAGCGCCTCGATTTCGCCGCCAGCCACCTGACCGGCGGCCTGCGCCGCAACCTCGACCTGCACGCCAACCACCTGGCGCGGATCGCCTCCCCGCTGCGCCCCGGACTGCTGAAAG
>SDZP01000545.1 GCA_004144935.1 Caulobacteraceae bacterium
ACCCTGATCGACGCCGTCGCCCTGACCCAGGCCCTGATCCGCCGCCCTTCCGTGACCCCGGCCGACGCCGGGGCGATGGATGTGCTGCAGCAACAGCTGGAGGCCCTGGGCTTCGGCTGCCGGCGGATGCGGTTCGGGGAGATCGAAAACCTCTACGCCCGGCGCGGGACCGCGCGGCCGAACCTGTGTTTCGCGGGCCATACGGACGTGGTGCCGGTGGGAGACGCGGCGGCCTGGACGCAGGATCCGTTCGCCGGCGACATCCGGGACGGGGTGTTGCTGGGCCGGGGCGCGGTGGACATGAAGAGCGCCATCGCCGCCTTCACCGCCGCGGTGGCCGCGGTGCTGGCGCGGGGCGAGCCGACGGGGTCGATCAGCTTCCTGATCACCGGCGACGAGGAAGGCCCGGCGCTGGACGGCACCCGCAAGGTCGTCGAGGCGCTGCTGGCGGAGGGCGAGATCATCGACCACTGCATCGTCGGCGAGCCGTCCAGCAGCGTGGCGCTGGGCGACATGGTCAAGATCGGCCGGCGCGGCAGCATCAACGCCTGGTTCACCGTCGAGGGTCGCCAGGGCCACGTCGCCTATCCGCAGCGGGCAGCCAATCCGATCCCGGTGCTGGTGCGCCTGCTCGCCCGGCTGCAGGACCGGGTGCTGGACGAGGGCTATCCGGAGTTCCAGCCCTCGAACCTCGAGGTCACCACGGTCGACGTCGACAATCCCGGGACCAACGTCATTCCGGCCCGGGCGACGGCGCGCGTCAACATCCGCTTCAACCCGGGCCACAAGGGCACGGACCTGGCCGCCTGGTTCGAGGACGAGTGCCGGCTGGCCAACGAAGGGTTCGACGGCGCGGTTTCGGTGCGGTCGATGATCAGCGGCGAGGCGTTCCTCACCGAACAGGGCCCGTTCACGGCCGTGGTGGCCGACGCCGTGCGGGAGACCACGGGCCGCGCGCCGGACCTGTCGACCACCGGCGGCACCAGCGACGCCCGCTTCATCCGCAGCCTCTGCCCGGTGGTCGAGTTCGGCCTGGTCGGGACGACCATGCATATGGTGGACGAGCGGGCCCCGGTGGCGGAAATCCAGGGCCTGCAGAAGGTCTATGAGCGGATCATCGACCTCTATTTCGAGCGCCTGGGATGATCCGTTCGCTCGCCAGCGGCTGGCTGTTCTGGGCCCTGCTGGCGGCGGTGTTCGCGGCGGCGACGGCGATCCTGGCCAAGGTCGGGGTGAAGGATACGCCGTCGGACCTGGCGACCCTGGTGCGGACCCTGGTGGTGGTCGCCTTCGCCGGGCTGATCGTGGCGGTCAGCGGCCAGTGGCGGGCGGTCGGCGACCTGACGCCGAGGACCCTGGCCTTCCTCGGCCTGTCCGGGCTGGCGACCGGGGCGTCCTGGCTCTGTTACTTCCGGGCCCTGAAGCTGGGCGAGGCGGCCAGGGTGGCGCCGCTGGACAAGCTGTCGGTGGTGCTGGTGGCGATCATGGGAGTGGCCTTCCTGGGCGAGCAGCTGAGCTGGAAGAACTGGGTCGGGGTGGCGATGATCGCCGCCGGGGCGGTGCTGGTAGCGATCCGCTAGGCTTATCGAAGCGGCGGACCATTATAGCATCCCAAGGCTCGCAAACCGGCCCTTTGTCCAATGTAATCAGATATTTAACGTAGAGGCCAGGTCGTGTTTCCGTCGTTGTCGGCCCCTTATCGCGTCGCCCCGGCGTAGAGGTTTGATGGGGGATGGGTAGCGCCCGAGTTGAGGTTTGGCGCGCGCGGGGCCGAAAAAGCGGCGCCGGGGCAACGA
>SDZP01000546.1 GCA_004144935.1 Caulobacteraceae bacterium
CCCCCGCCGGTCGGCAGACGCAGGCAGACGTAGGGCACATCGGCCAGCCCCTTGGCCCCCTTGTAGGGCCGATAGTAGCGCCCGAGGCGGTGACGCAGGGTCGGCAGGCCGTCCGGCTGGGGCGCAGTGACCACGGCCTCGAAGGCCTGGACGTGATCGGTCTCCTGCGCGGCGGCGAGGAAGTCGGAGAGGGCCGTCAGGGCCTGTCGCTGATAGGTCTTGAGCTGCATCAGCGGCGCGCCTTCACGTCATAGGGCGTCTGTTTGAAGTCGATCGCTTCCGCCGCCAGCGTCGCCGGGGACAGGGCGCTGCGTTCGCCATAGACGGTCAGGCGGCCGTCGAAGCCGGGCGCCGCGCGATCCAACGCCTCACGAATGATCGCCAGCGTCGAGCGGGTCAGGACATTGTCGCCCGCCGGACGCTTGTCGCCCAGGACGCCGTTGTAGAGCAGGGCGACGGCCCGGCCCTCGCGGACGCCCAGCAGCGGGCCGTCCGGCGCGCGGTCGGGCGCATGGCCGATCTCGGCGAACCAGACGTGGGCGGCGAGGGTCGAGAAGGCGATGCCCGAGGTCAGGGCCCCGTCGTCGCCGAACACAGCCTCGCCCAGACGGTAGAAGCGGAAGCCGCCGCCGCCGGTCCATTCGACAGCCTTGGAGATGCCGCCCTGTTCGCCGTCGATCACCTTCTCCAGACGGGGCGCACAATAGGTGACGGCGTGATCGCCGACCTCGATGCCGATGTAGCGACGGCCCATTTTCTGGGCCACGGCGGCCGTGGTGCCGGAGCCGAGGAAGGAGTCGAGGACGAGGTCGCCGGGGTTGGTGGCGATGTGAAGGATGCGCTCGATAAGCCCTTCGGGTTTGGGGGTTCCGAACGGGGAGGACGCCGGAAACAGCGCCTTTATCTCTGCCTTCGAGGTTCGATTGCTGCCGACCTCGTCTTGTCGCCAGATTGTCTCGACGGGCCTTCCAGAGTTGGCATCAGCATAGATGCGATAGTAGGGCGTCCAGCCCGCCTTTCCTCGCACCCAATCGATCCGGCCAGCTTCTTCGATCGTCTTGTCCTTGCGCCATCGCCACGCGCCATCTGCACCATCTTGACGAACGGGAAAGACCTCAGTCCCATCGGGCGCGGTCAACGCGTAATAAAGCGTCGGGCGCGCTGCGCGGCTGTCGCCCTGCCCACCCATAGCCCGAAGAGGTTTGAGGTAATATCGCCGGTCGTCAGCGTCGAGCTTGTCGTAGTGGGCAGGCGCTTCATCGACCCGTAGGCGATTCCAGGTCAGCTTGGTCACGTCTTTGGCCGAGCAGAATGTGTTGTCGTGCCTGGAGGAGAAGGTGACGGCATCCATCCGCGGGCTATCCGACTTCTCCCATATCGCATTCCCGACGAAATTCACCCGCCCGAACACCTCATCCATGATGACCTTGAGGTAGTGGCCTTCGTTGTCGTCGATCGACACCCAGATGGAGCCGTCCTCGGACAGCAACTCTCGCAGCAGCTCAAGCCGGGGCCACATCATGGCCAACCAGCGGCTGTGCTCCAGATTGTCGTCATAGTGCTCGAACGCCGACCGCGTGTTGTAGGGTGGGTCGATGTAGATGCATTTCACCCGGCCCGCGTAGAAAGGCAGCAGGGCCTTCAGCGCCTCAAGGTTGTCGCCCTGGATCAGCATATTGCCGGTGTCGGGGTCGCCGTAGCCGAGCGACGGGTCCTCGGTCAGCAGGCGATAGGGCGCGCGACCGGCGGCCTTGAGGTCTTCATCGCGGGTGAGCCAGGAAAGCGTGGGCATGGC
>SDZP01000547.1 GCA_004144935.1 Caulobacteraceae bacterium
CGTTCGGGGTGCCCTTCCTGAAACTGGGCATCCTGCCGGGCGACGGCGGGACCTGGCTGATGCCGCGCAACGTCGGTTATGCACGGGCGGCGGAGCTGCTGTTCACGGGCCGGACGCTGGACGCGAAGACGGCGCTGGAGTGGGGACTGGTCAACCGCGTGGTTCCGGCCGAGGCCCTGCTGGACGAGGCCATGGCCACGGCGACGCAGATCGCGGCCCAGGCGCCCCACGCCCTGCGCATGACGAAGGCCCTGCTGCGTCAGGGCCGTGACGCCACCTTCGACCAGATCCTGGAGATGACGGCGGCCATGCAAGCGCTGGCCCACCTGACGGAGGACCATGCCGAAGGCGTGGCGGCGGTATTGGAGAAGCGGCCGGCGACGTTTAGCGGGCGGTAGCGGGCGGCGGTTCGCCGCCTTGGGGGAAGTCATGTTCGAGGGGTTGGCGTTCGGCTGGCGGACAGCGGTGCTCACCGTCGCCGCCGCGGTGATCCTGCCGATCGCCACGAGTCTGTGGAACGCCTTCCACGACCGCCTCGCGGCGCGGACCCTGGCGGGCCTGCTGGTGGTGCTGGTGGGCGTGTTCACGCCTTGGCTGATCGGATTCGCTGGCTTTTATGACCGGTGGCCGTGGCTGACCTTCCTGCCGGTCGCCAACCCGTTGTGGGCGCCGCCGCTGCTGTTTCTCTACGCCCACGCCTTGACCCGGGGGGCGTGGCCCGATCGCGGCTGGCGGCATCTGGTCCCGGGTGCGGTCCAGTTCGTCTGGCAGACGGCCGGCTTCGTGCTGCCCCTGCCGCTGAAGGACCGCTGGTCGGACCTGTCCATGCCGGTCAGCGGCCCCCTGTTCGCCGCCCTGTTGACTGTCAGCTTCCTCGCCTACGGCGTGGCGACGATGCGCCTGATGGCGCGACATCGCGCGGCGATGGCCGACATGCGCAGCGATGACGCCCGTTTCGCCGCCCTGTGGTTGCGTCGGGCGATGGCCGTCAGCACAGGACTGGCCCTGATCTGGAGCGTTCACGCCGTCTGGGACGCGATATCGCCCCTCGGTTATCGGGGCTTGATGGGCCTGTATGCCGGGGTGGCGGCGGTCGGCGTCTACCTGGCGATCGAGGGCTGGAGGCAGACACGGATACCCTTTCCAAGGCTCGAGGCCGTCGCCCCGAGCGCATCCCCCTCAGCGGGCGGGCGCGACTGGACCGCGCAAGGCAAGGCCTGGGGCGAGAGAGTGGAGATGGAAGGCTGGCATCTGGAGCCTGACCTGACGCTGGCCGCACTGGCGGCGCGGCTGGGGACCAACACCGGCTATCTTTCGCGAGCCATCAACGAGGGGCTTGGGGTCAATTTCTCAACCTTCATCAACGACCGGCGCTGCGATGCGGTGGCGAACCGGCTGAGGGCGAAGACGGCGGATTCCGTGCTGACCCTGGCGCTGGAGGCCGGCTTCAGTTCGAAGGCCAGCTTCAACCGGGCTTTCCGGGCCCGGTTTGGACAGACGCCGCAGGAGATGCGGGCCGAGGTGCGACGTCTCAAATCCTGAGAATGCGCGGCCATGGGCGATATCGCGACGCCATCGAAGGAGAGGCGTGACACGCTGGCGCGCACTCTCACGGAAGACGCCATGACTGTCCTGAACCTGATCTCCTGCCTGTCCCGCCGCGTGGCCCTGGCGGGGTTGATGGCCCTGCCCGCGGCGCCGGCGCTGACCGCCGCCGGCCTCCGTGAGGATCAGGTCGGCCCGGACGCGATGCGGGAGGACGCCCGGCTGCTGCGGCGCGCCTATGAGGCGCTGC
>SDZP01000141.1 GCA_004144935.1 Caulobacteraceae bacterium
GCAAGTTCCAGTGCGTCGACCTCGCCGCCAAGGCCCCCCTTCCCCGCCCCTTCACCCTGGCGCAGGCCAAGGCGGACAAGGCCCTGGCGGAGATGAGCCTGGTGACCAGCTTTCGGCTGTCGGTGCAGCCGGTGACCGCGGCGGAATGGAAGCACATCCTGGCCGTCAGCCAGGCCCCCGACGCCTGACGGTTCCATCCCGCCAGGGTGACGTTGCTGGCCGGTCAGCGCGACGGACGGGTAACCACATAGGCGAACACCGCCACCAGCAGCAGGCCCACGCCCGCGACGACCCAGAGGTTGTGGTAGGTGAGCGCCAGCAGGGTCCAGCTTGCCGCCATCATGCTGCCCGCCGCCACCTTGGCTGGCGTCGGGATGGCCTGGCGTTCCTCCCAGGCGATCAGCAACGGGCCGTATCGGGGATGGCGCCGCAGGCGCTCGGCCCACTCCGGAGCGCTGGCGGTGAAGGCCCAGAGCGCCACGAGCAGGAAGGGCGTGGTCGGCAGCAGCGGCAGGAAGACCCCGGCGGTGGCCAGCGCCACCATCACCACGCCAAGGGCGCGCAGCAGCAACCGTCTCACCCCTCCGATCGGCGGCTTGCCCGCCGGGGGCGGGGCTTGGGGGTCGGGCGCGCTCATCCCGCCGATCGTATCGGTGTCATGACCAGCACCTTAGCGCCAACCCAACCAAGGCCAAGGCCTTCGGCGGAAACGAGATGGACAGCAAAAATGATAGCGCTAACAAAAATGTCTTCTCACGCGGTGGAAATCGTGCAGCCTTAGCTCAACGCGCCAGCCAGGGCGTGGTGCATGGGTATGGGGAAGATGATGCAGCGGCTCGGCGCCTGGACCCTCCTGATCAGCCTGAGCGCCCTCTTCGGCGCCGCCGAAATCGCCGAGGCCCATCCGGACCGCCCCATCCTCGTGCAGGCGGACGGCCCGACCGCGCCGCGCAACCGCATGGCCCAGTTCTCCGTCGGCTCCGACTACCCGGGAACCCTGATCCGCGAGGACAGCCTGGCGCAGCTGAAGACCGTGAGCGCCGAGCTCGGCTTCCGCTACATCCGCTTCCACGACATCTTCCACGATGAGATGGGCGTCTACCGCGAGGTCGACGGCCGGCCGGTCTACGATTTCAGCCGCATCGACAGGCTGTACGACCGGCTGCTGGCCCTGAACATCAAACCCTTCATCGAACTGGGCTTCACGCCGGACGCGATGAAGACCTCCAACCAGACGATCTTCTACTGGAAGGGAAACACCTCCCATCCTCAGCCGGAGAAATGGACGGCCCTGGTCGACGCCTTCGTCCGCCACCTGATCGCCCGCTACGGCGCGGCCGAGGTGAGGACCTGGTACTTCGAATTCTGGAACGAGCCCAACCTCGACGGCTTCTGGGAGAAGGCCGACCAGGCGGCCTATTTCGACTACTACGGCCGCACCGCCCGGGCCATCAAGGCCATCGATCCGCGGCTGCAGGTCGGCGGTCCTTCGACGGCCGGCGCCGCCTGGACGCCGGAATTCCTGGCCTACGCCGACCAGCACCGCCTGCCCGTCGACTTCATCACCACCCACACCTACGGCGTCGACGGCGGCTTTCTCGACGAGAAGGGCGAGGGCGACAACAGGCTGTCGCGCAGCCCCGACGCAGTGATCGGCGACGTGCGCCGGGTGCGCGGCGAGATCGAGGCCTCCAGCCGCCCAGGCCTGCCGCTGTTCTTCACCGAATGGAGCAGCAGCTACAATCCGCGCGACCCGATCCACGACGACTATTTCGGCGCCGCCTACGTCCTCTCAAAACTGCGGCGGACCGAGCCGCTGGCCAAGGGCATGAGCTACTGGGCCTTCAGCGACCTGTTCGAGGAGCCCGGCCCGCAGACTCGGCCCTTCGACGGCGGCTTTGGCCTGATGACTCCGGACGGCATCCGCAAGGCGACCTGGTTCGCCTTCAAATACCTCAACGATCTGGGCGACCAGGAACTGGCCACCGGCGACGATCAGAGCATCGCCGTCCTGAAGGGCCAGACCGTGCAGGTTCTGGCCTGGCGGGACGTCCTGCCCGACCAGCAGCTGAGCAACCGGCCCTTCTTCCGCCAGATCCGTCCTGCCGTCGACGGCCCGCCGCTGGCGCTGACGGTCACGGGCCTCGCGCCCGGCCGCTACGAAGCCCGTATCCGCCGTACCGGCTTTCGGCAGAACGACGCCTACACGGCCTATCTGGAGATGGGCCGGCCCGAGACCCTGTCCGCCGAGCAACGGGCCAAACTGCAGGCTCTGACCACCGATCCGCCGGTCCGCCGGGCGATCGCGGTCGGCGCCGACGGCCGCGCATCGCTGCGGCTGCCGATGCGCGACCATGACGTGGTGATGATCGAGCTGGACCGGCGATAGCGCCCTTCCCTAGCGCGGCCGTTTCTCGAGGCTCAGGTAGGTATCCTCGAACTCGGCGCGCCGCTTCAGACCCTCGAGATTCTCGATGATCACCTCGCCGCGCGTCCACTTCACCAGACCGTCGTCCCGCAGCTGACGCAGCACGCGGCTGACATGCACCGGGGTCAGGCCGCAGCAATCGGCCAGCTGCATCTGGGTCATTTGCATCGGAAAGCGGTCGGTGTCCGCCAGGCCCACGACGCGGTAGCGGGTCAGCAGTTCGCAGAACAGATGGCTCACCTGCTGCATCGCCGATCGGCGGCCGGCGGAGACGATCCATTCGCGGTGGATGGCCGCGTCGATGAGGGTCGACAGCCACAGCATCCGGCTCAGGTGCGGCAGGGTCTCGCTGATGTCCTTCAGCCGGTCATGCGGCGCCATCGCCATCTGCACCGTCGAGAGGGCGACGACGTCATGCTCCAGCCGTTTCAGCAGGAAGCCGTGCAGGTCGACGAAATCACCGGCGATATGCAGGGCCGTGATCTGCCGCCGCCCGTCGGGCATGGCTTTCGAACGGGCGCACAGGCCGGACAGCTGCAGCTGGCTGTGGGTGAGGGGCGCGCCCTCGGGCACCAGGATATCTCCCGGCCTGAAGGTCGCCACGCGGTCCACCACGCCGTGCAGCGCGTCGATCTCGATCTCGGAAAGGGTATCTCGCGCCTGGAGTTTCCGGACCAGGGTCCGCACAACATCCGACTTCTGAAAGTCCAAGGTCATCCTCGCCAGCGGGGGTAGGGTCAACAAGACTTGGCTTAGCACGGAATCCGTCTCGTCAAATCGACCCTTTGTCGCCGACGGTTGCGGCCCTGGTCAGGGCGGCGCCATCTCGCCGAGGTAGTCGAGCAGCGCCGCGCCGAAGTCGGTGTTCTGGTCGCCGGCCACCATGTGGCGGGCGCCGGGCACCAGGATGGTGCGGCCGTGCGGCATCATCTCTTCATAGGCCGCCTGTTCGACCGGGCCGACGATCTCGCTGTGCTCGCCCCGCACCAGCAGGGTCGGCACGGTGACGGCGCGGGCGGCGGCGGCGAGCTGGTGGCTGGTCGTCTCCCGGTCGCGGGCCGTGGCGGCGATGAAGGCCGGGTCCCAGTGCCAGTGCAGCCGGCCGTCCCGCCGGCGCAGATTCTTCATCAGCCCCTCGGGATTCCGCGGACGCGGCCGGTGCGGCAGATAGCCGGCGACGGCGTCGGCCGCCTCGTCCAGATCGGCGAAGCCGGCCGGGGCCGAGGCCATGAAGGCCAGGATGTGATCGGCCCCGTCACGGGAGGGGACCGGCGTGATGTCGACCAGGATGAGCGCGCGCACCGCCTCCGGCGCGGCGCGGGCAGTGGCCAGCAGGCCTGCCATGCCGCCCAGGGAGGCGCCGACCAGGACGATGGGCTTGCCGACATGGGCCATCACCGCCGAGATATCCCCGGCGAAGGCCGCCAGTTCGTAGTCGCCGTCGGTGGCCCAGCCGCTGTCGCCGTGGCCGCGCAGGTCCATGGACAGGGCCTGATAGCCCCGGTCGCTGAGCATGCGGGCCGTGGCGCCCCAGGCGTGGCGGGTCTGGCCGCCGCCGTGCAGCAGCAGCACGGGGGCCGCGTCGATGTCGCCGTAACGGTCGAAGGCCAGCGGCAGACCGCCCTGGCCGATGAAGCGATGACCACTCATAGACCGAGCACCGCCTTGGCCATGATGTTGCGCTGGATCTCGTTGGTGCCGGCGTAGATCGAGCCGGCCCGGTCGTTGAGATATTTCGAGGCCACCGTCCAGCTATACTCCGGCCCCACCCCGTCCCCCTGCGGCGGCGGCGTGAAACCCGGCGACGGCCCGCCCGGCGAGACCATGTGCGGCTGGTAGACCCCGGCATAGGCGCCCGCCGCCGCCAGGGCGATCTCGGTCAGCCGCTGGCTGAGCTCGGTGCCGACGGTCTTGAGGATGGAGCTTTCCGGCCCCGGCGCGCCGCCGACCGACAGAGCCGACATCACCCGAAACTCGATGGCCTCCAGCGCCTCGACCTGCACCGCCGCCTCGGCCAGCTGCCGGCGCAGGGCGATGCCTTCCGGGTCGGCGCGGTCGGGGAACTGGGCCGCCAGGATGTGGGCCGCCTTGGCGATCCGCGCCTTCATGCCGGGGCTGGCGACGCCGCCGCCGCGCTCGAACTGCATCAGGTATTTGGCCACCGTCCAGCCCTGGCCGATGGGGCCGACGGCGTTGGCCTTGGGCACTCGCACGTCGGTGAAGAAGACATGGTTCTGGATATGCTCGCCCGACAGCGAGACGATGGGGGTCACCTCGACGCCGGGGCTGGTCATGTCGATCAGCAGGAAGGTGATGCCCTTCTGCGGTATGTCCTCCTTGGCGGTCCGCACCAGGCAGAAGATCCAGTTGGCCTCGTGGGCGTGCGTGGTCCACAGCTTGTGGCCGGTGCAGATGAAGTCGTCGCCGTCCTCGACAGCCGTCATCTGCAGGGTGGCCAGGTCGGAGCCCGACTGCGGCTCCGAATAGCCTTGGCACCAGAAGTCCTCGCCGCTCAGCATGCGGGGCAGGAACCAGGCCTGCTGCTCCGGCGTGCCATGGCCGATCAGCACCGGGCCGCACATGCCGATGCCCATGGGCGAGACCGGTGGGGCGCCGGCGGCGGCCATCTCGGTGGCGAAGATGTAGCGCTGGCTGACCGACCAGCCGCGGCCGCCGAACTCGACCGGCCAGGCCGGGGCCGCCCAGCCCTTGGCGTGCAGGATCTTCTGCCAGCCCATGCCGACCGCGTAGTCGGCATAGACGCTGGTCAGCCTGCCCCCCGCCTTGCGCAGCGCCGGCGTCAGCTCGGCGGCGATGAAGGCCCGCACCTCTTCGCGGAAGGCGACGTCCTCGGCGCTCCAGTCGATGTTCATGCGGCGTCCTCCGGCCTGTTTTTCCCACGCTGCACAGCTTTGCGTGGCGGAAGGCCAGAGGCTTGCAGCGATCAGCCGGCCTTGGCCGTCCGCCGCTTCAGCTCGTCCTTGTCGATCTTGCCCGCCCAGCTGGAGACCCCGTTCTTCAGGTCGGCCGGCGTCAGCACCAGCGGCTCCCACACCGCCGCCCCGACCACATTGTGCAGGTTCAGGGTCAGGGTCGGGCTCTCGCCCATCTGGAAGTCCAACATGCCGAAACAGACCGTCTTGCCCCAGACCGGCCGCATGCGGACCTCCGGCGACTGCTCCCAGAAGTCGTTGTCGGGGATCTGCACCAGCGGCGACGAGCAGAAGTCGTAGAGGTCGTAGCCGCCCTGCTCCGACCACGGAATGCAGTTGAGCTCGCCCATATGGGTGTCGCCGCTCAGCAGCACGACGCCCTCGATCTTCGCATCGCGGATGTAGTCGAAGATCTCGTTCCGCTCATGCCGGTAGGAGGTCCAGCTGTCGCTGCCGGTCTCGGCGAACGACCAGCCGACCCCGCAGATGATCACCTTGAACGGCGCCTTGCTGGCCTTCAGCCCCGCCTTCAGCCAGGCCTTCTGTCCGGTCCCCAGCATGGTCTTGGCGGGGGTGTCCGGATCGCCGGTCGGGTCGCGATGATAGCGGTCGTCGAGGAAGAAGAAGTCGACGCCGCCGTGGCTGTGCTTGAAGAACACCCCGGGGGTTTTCGCATCGCCGGCCGAGGGATTGGCCCAGTACTGCTTGAACAGGGTCAGCGCCTGATCGCGTATGGGATTGGTGCGGTCGCTGTCGTTGTAGGCGAAGTCGTGATCGTCCCAGACCGCCAGCTGCGGCGTGGTCCGCAACAGCGGCAGCAGCCGGTCGACGCTGCGCTGGCGCCGGTACAGGTCGGCCAGGCCCGACGGCTCGACGGTGTCGGCATAGATATTGTCGCCCAGCCAGAAGAACAGGTCCGGCTCCTGGTCGACCACGGCGTTGAATATCTTCTGGTCGGCGTCGAACTGGATGCGGCAGCAGCTGCCGAAGCCGACGCGGAAGCTGGCCGGCCCCTTGGGCGCGGTCCAGGTCTTGAACGGCACGGGCTGGTAGCGGTCGGTCTTCCCGGCGATCCGCATCCGGTAATAGTAGGTCGTCGCGGGCTGCAGCCCGGCGACCTTCAGCACCACGCAGAAGTCGTTCTCGGCCGAGGCGACCACTGGCGCGCTCCTGATCGGGGTCTTGAAGTAGCGATCCGGGCTGGCCTCGACGACAACCTCCAGGGCGCCGCTGATCCGCGCCCAGACGGTGATATGGTCAGGCCCGCCGGCCCCGACCATCGGCCCCTCGAGACAGCGCGGATAGCCCAGCACCTGGGCGAAGGCGCGCGGCGCGCCGGCGATAAGGGCGAGGAGGGTCGTGGCGCCGAAGAGGCCTCGGCGGCCGATGCTGGGTCCGGTCATGTGCTTCCCTCAGACTGGGCGGATGGCTTCGAGGATCTGATCATGGAGGATGGCGTTGGTCCCCAGGACCGTGCCGTTGTGCAGGTCGAGCAGGGCGCCAAGCGTGTCGGTGACGACGCCGCCGGCCTCGCGCACCAGGATGGCGCCGGCGCCCATGTCCCAGGCGCTGACCTTCTGCTCCCAGTAGGCCTCGAACCGGCCGGCCGCGACCCAGGCCAGATCGATCGCCCCGGCTCCCAGGCGGCGAATGCCGGCCACCCGGTTGGTCAGGGCGGCCATCTCGTTGCGGAACCGCTCATGCTCGGGCTTGGCGGCGAAGGGAATGCCGACGGCGAGGACGGCGTCCTCCAGCCGGTCCCGGGTCGAGACGTGGATGGCCCTGTCGTTGAGGAACGCCCCCTGCCCCAGTTCGGCGCGGAACATCTCGTTCAGGGCCGGGCACCAGGTGACCCCGGCGATGACCTCACCCTGCCGGGCCAGCGCGATGTTGACGGCCCACAACGGAGTGCCCGTCAGGAAATTGGTGGTGCCGTCCAGCGGGTCGACGACCCAGACGTGGTCGGGATCGGAGCCTTCGATCAGACCCCCCTCCTCACCCAGGAAGCCATAGGTCGGCGCGAAGGCCTCCAGATGCCGCCGCACCGTCTCCTCGGCCTTGACGTCTGCGGCCGAGAAGAAGTCGGAAATCCCCTTGCGCTCGATGGTCAGGGTGGCGAGCGTCTGCTGATCGGCCATCAGCCCGGCGCCGGCGTCCCGCGCCGCCGCCAGCATGGCCTGCAGGGTGTTGGACGGTTGGCTCATCAGTCCCTCAGCTTCACGTTCCACAGGCTGGTCGCCAGGACCAGGGAGACCACCGAACAGCCGATCCAGAACAGGATGGCGGGACCGAAGTCGTAGGACTTCACCCCGTCGACCGTCTTCATGCCAGCCTCGATCAGGCCGCCGGAGATGTTCTCCTGCACGGCGGCGCCCAGGTAGCTGAACACGCCGATGGCCCCTAGCGCGGCGCCCGACACCCGCTTGGGACAGATGTCGGTGGCGAACAGGCCGCCGACGCTGGTCACCAGCCCGGTCAGGCCCAGGCCGAACAGGGCCAGCCCCGCCGACAGCACCCAGACGTTGGTGGGTCCGAAGAAGATGATCAGCAGGCCGGCGATCTCCATCAGCCCGAAGATCAGGTTGGCCGGAGGCCGGCGGGCCTTGAAGAACTTGTCGCTGACGTAGCCGAAGGCGATCGCCCCGACGATGCCGGTGATGGTGTTGATGGTCAGCAGGCCTGTCGCCTCGGCCAGGGAGTAGCCGCGCCCCTCCTGCAGGTAGAGGACGCCCCAGCTGTTGATGGCGTAGCGGGTGACGTACATCAGGGCGCTGGAGACGGCGAGGATCCACACCGCCGGCATCGCCAGGATGGAAATCTGGGTCTTCAGCAGGCTGATGGTCGGCGGGGGCGGCGGCGCCTGGCCCCACTCGTCGTGACGCCAGACCGAGAGAGAGAAGTCGGGGAAGGTGTGAGAGCTCACCAAGGACGCCAAATCTCACGGATTTAGGTGAGATTCTCTTCCTCTCGGTTTGATTTCAAATCTAGGGTTCTTAGTTTATTTTGGGGGTTTTTGAATCCGGGTTGATTTTGGTGAAATT
>SDZP01000548.1 GCA_004144935.1 Caulobacteraceae bacterium
GCTCTGGTCCTCGCCTTCGGTCTCGGCGGCGTGGCCCCGGCCGCCGATGCCCCCGATGCCCCGAACCCGCAGCTGACCGCCGAGAACTACCGCGACGGCCAGCTTGGCGACCAGTCGGGCGACCTGCGCATCGGCGAGCTCGACATCGCCGTCGACCTCAACGGCTCGATGGCGCAAACCACCGTCACCGTCCAGTTCGACAATCCCACGGACCGCGAACTTGAAGGCGATTTCACTCTCGACCTTCCGGCCGGCTCGCTGATCACCGGCTACGCCCTCGATGTCGAGGGAGCCTTGCGCCCCGGCGTGCTGATCGGCGCCCCCAAGGCCAGGGCGGTCTACGAAGACAAGGTGCGGGCCGGTGTCGATCCGGGCGTCGCCGAGGTCACCCGCACCAACGCCTTCCGCACCCGCGTCTTCCCGATCCTGCCCGGCCGCGGCCGCACCATCCGGCTGAGCTTCGTCACGGCGCTGTCGGCCGACCAGCCGTATGTCCTGCCCCTGGTTACCGGCCAGAAGATTGGCAAAGGTCGTGTGGATGTAACGGCCCGGGGCGCCGAGCCACCGATCGTGACCTTCCCGGGCGGCCGACCGGTGACCATCGGAGTCGCCAGGGACGGTGTGATGCGCTTCGGCACGACCTGGAAGGACGAAGCCCTCGACGGCGCGCTGACCATCACGGATGTGCGGCCGGATAACGCCATCACCCTTAGCCGCCATATGGGCGGCGATGCGGTGTTCGATATCGTCGACAGCCTGCCACCCCCGCCCGCCGCCGATCGGCCCCGCACCGTGCGGGTGCTCTGGGACCGCTCCTTGTCGCGCAGGGATGACGACCTGACCCGCGAGCGCGACCTGCTGCACCGCTATCTCGCCGCCACGCGGCCGGAGCGGATCGATCTGGTCAGCTTCGCCAGCGACGCGCCGAGCCGCCAGAGCTTCACCGACCCGGCCGACCTCGACACTGCCCTGGCGGCGGTGACCTATCGCGGGGCCACCGCTCTCACCGGTGTGATGGACAGGGCCGAGGCCGACGTCTGCCTGCTGTTCACCGACGGTAACCTGACCCTGGACGCCTGGTCGATCGAGCGGCAGCGCTGCGTGCTGATCGCCGTCTCCACCGCTCCGGACGCCAACGCCGCCCGGCTGGCCGGCATCGCCCGGCGCTCCGGCGGCATCCATATCGACCTGGCCGGCGCCGATCCGGCCAAGGCCGCCCAGCGCGTCGCCGGCGTGAAACGCCGCATCGTCGAGATCACCGCCGCCGACGGCCGGCCGCTGGACGCCATCGTGCTGGAGGAGACCGCCGACCGCTTCCGCATCCTCGGCCGCGCTGACCTGACCGGCGACGTGCTGGTGCGCCTCAACGGCGGCGGGGTCCGCCGCTACAGCCCGGCCCCCGGCACGCCGCGCCGCCACGATGCCGCCGGCGTCTACTGGGGCGTGCGCCAGATCGCCGACGCCGAGGTCTCCGACCGGCCCGACACCGACCGCCTCGTCGGCCTGGCCCGCCGCTGGTCGGTGGCCACGCCCGTCGCCTCCTTCATTGTCCTGGAGACGATGGAAGACTACGCCGACGCCGGGATCGAGCCGCCCGCATCGGTGGGCAAGGCGGCGTTGGCCGAGTACCGCGAATTGGCCGATGAGCGCCGCAAGGACGAGCGCGAAGAGAAGGCCAACCGTCTGGACGACCTGATCACCGCCTGGGACGACCAGAAGCAGTGGTGGAACACCCGCTTCCCGCCCGTGCGGCCGGACCGTGGCCGCAAGGCAGGCGGGCGGGCCGAGGA
>SDZP01000549.1 GCA_004144935.1 Caulobacteraceae bacterium
CCTCGCGCTGGGGCACCATGTCGAGGTCGAGCTCGATGCCGACGCTGCCCTTGCCGGCCATCTCGACCTCGACATGGTGCCCCAGCGCGAGGAGGGCATGACCGCCTACGAGATGATGCTGTCGGAAAGCCAGGAGCGGATGCTGGCCATCCTCAAGCCGGGCCGGGAGCGCGACGGCCACGCCATCTTCGAGAAATGGGGCCTGGACGCCGCCATCATCGGCTTCACCACCGACACCGGCCACATCGTGCTCAAGCACAGGGGCGAGGTCGTCTGCGACCTGCCGCTCAGCCCGCTGTCCGACGACGCCCCCCTCTACGACCGTCCCTGGACAGAGCCGGTCAGGCACCCACAGGTCGATCCCAAGGCCGTTCCCGCGCCGACGGACTGGGAAGCGGCCATCCTCAAGCTGATGGCCTGCCCGGATGTCGCCTCCAAGCGCTGGCTGTGGGAACAGTACGACCGCCACGTCATGGCCGACACCCTGGAGGACAGCGCCACCGGCGCCGACGCCGGCATCGTCCGCGTCCACGGCACCCGCAAAGCCCTGGCGGTGACCAGCGACTGCACCCCGCGCTATGTGCTGAACGATCCCTATGAGGGCGGCAAGCAGGCCGTGGCCGAGGCCTGGCGCAACCTGACCGCTGTCGGCGCCGACCCGATCGCCATCACCGACAACCTCAACTTCGGCAACCCCGAACGGCCCGAGATCATGGGCCAGATCGTCAAGGCCATCGAGGGCATGGCCGAAGCCTGCCGCGCCCTCGACTTCCCGGTCGTGAGCGGCAACGTCAGCCTCTACAACGAGACCAACGGCAAGGGCATCCCGCCGACCCCGACCGTCGGCGCCGTCGGCCTGCTGGTCGACTACGCTCAGCGCGCCGACTTCTCGTCGATGAAGCCCGGCGACACCCTGGTGGTCATTGGCGTCAACCACGGCGAACTGGGCGCCAGCCTCTATCTGCGCGAACTGCTCGGCCGCGAGGACGGGGCCCCGCCGCCGGTCGACCTGGACCTGGAACGCCGCACCGGCGACTTCGTCCGCGCCCAGATCGTCGCCCGCACCCTGACCTGCGTCCACGACCTCTCCGACGGCGGCCTGGCCATCGGCGCCGCCGAGATGGCCCTCGCCAGCGGCGTCGGCGTCACCCTCGACGCCAGCAGCGCCGCCCACGCCCATCCGCTGCTGTTCGGCGAGGACCAGGCCCGATACCTGGTGGCCGTCGCCGACCCGGCCCCGCTCCTCGCCGCCGCCGCCGCCGCCGGCCTGCACGCCAGCATCGTCGGCCGGGCCGAGGGGAACGCCTTCGCCTCCAAGGGCCTTTTCTCCATCGAACTGGACAGGCTGCGGGCCGCCCATGAGGGCTGGCTGCCGACGTTCATGGGAGCCGCCGCATGAAACCCTTCCTCGCCCTCGCCGCCACCGCCATGCTGGCCGCCGCCTGCGCCACCGACAGCGGCGCCGAACCGCCGCCCTCCGTTCCCGGCGGCGAAGGCTGCGACGTCTCGGTCTCGTTCGGCAGCTACGCCATGGGTATCGACGGCGAAGCCTACGCCCGGGTCGAGACCTGGCTGGCCGGCCACAAGGACCTGGTCGCCGACGTCAAGGTCACCCCCTGGGGCCGCGAAGGCGAACGCACCGTCTGCGTCACCACGACCTCGCCGGCCGCCATCAAGCCGGTGTTCAGCGGCGTGGTGAAACTGCTCCCCGTCGAAGGCAAGAAGGCCCCGATCACGGCCCTCAGCAAGACCGGCGGCCACTTCCACACCAAGGGCGGGCCCGGCGC
>SDZP01000550.1 GCA_004144935.1 Caulobacteraceae bacterium
TGCTGGAGGCCGACGTCGCCCTGCCGGTGGTCAAGGACTTCATCGCCAAGGCCCGCGAGGAAGCCACCGGCGAGGCGGTGATCCGCTCGATCCGTCCCGCCGACCAGGTGGTGAAGATCGTCTACGACGGCCTGGTGGACATGCTGGGCGGCGAAGAGCCTGTCGGGCTGAACATCGCCATCAACCCGCCCAGCGTCATCCTGATGAGCGGCCTGCAGGGCTCGGGCAAGACCACCACCAGCGCCAAGCTGGCCCTGCGCCTCAGCAAGATGGACCGCAAGAAGGTCCTGATGGCCTCGCTGGACACCCGTCGCCCGGCGGCGATGGAACAGCTGGCCACGCTGGGCAAGCAGGTCGAGGTCGACACCCTGCCCATCGTCGCCGGCCAGTCGGCGACCGACATCGCCAAGCGGGCGATGAGCGCCGCGCGCCTGGGCGGCTACGACATCCTCATCCTAGACACCGCCGGCCGGACGACGCTGGACGAGAGCATGATGGCCGAGGCGGCCGAGATCGCCCGCATCGCCTCGCCCGCCGAGACCCTGCTGGTCGCCGACAGCCTGACCGGCCAGGACGCGGTGCGCACGGCGAAAGCCTTCCATGAGCGCCTGCCGCTCACCGGCCTGATCCTGACCCGGGCCGATGGCGACGGACGCGGCGGGGCTGCCCTGTCCATGCGGGCCGTCACCGGCCTGCCGATCAAGTTCCTGGGGGCCGGCGAGAAGGTCGAGGCCCTCGACGTCTTCGACGCCCGCCGCGTGGCCGGCCGCATCCTCGGCCAGGGCGACATCGTCTCCCTGGTCGAAAAGGCCGCCGCCGACTTCGACCAGGCCAAGTCCGAGGCCATGGCCCGCAAGCTGGCCAAGGGTCAGTTCGACCTCGACATGCTGTCCGACCAGCTGGCCCAGATGCAGAAGATGGGCGGCATGGAGGGCCTGATGGGCATGCTGCCGGGCGTCCAGAAGATGAAGGGCCAGATCGCGGAAGCGGGCCTGAACGACAAGTCGATCAAGCGCCAGCAGGCCATCATCAGCTCGATGACCAAGATCGAGCGCAAGAAGCCGGACATCCTGGCCGCCTCGCGCAAGCGCCGCATCGCCGCCGGCTCCGGCGTCGACGTGGCCGAGGTCAACCGCCTGCTCAAGCAGCACCGTCAGATGGCCGACGCCTTCAAGATGATGAGCAAGGGCGGCGGCAAGGGCTTTGCCAAGATGGCCGCCATGCTGGGCGGCGGCGGGGGCGGCGGCATGGATCGCCTGAAGACCCTCGGCGGCGGCAAGATGCCGGACGTCGACCCGGCCGAAATCGAAAAGCAGCTGAAGGGCCTGCCCGGCATGGGCGGACCCGGCGGCGGCAGCCTACCCAACATGCCGAACCTTCCGGGACTTCCCGGGCTGGGCGGCTCCTCTTTCAACCCGTTCAAGAAAAACTGAACCAACTCCAAGGACTACCCTAAATGCTGAAGATTCGTCTGGCCCGTGGCGGCACCAAGAAGCGCCCCTACTACTCGATCGTCGTCGCCGACAGCCACTCGCCCCGCGACGGCCGCTTCATCGAGAAGGTCGGCACCTACAACCCGCTGCTGGCGAAGGATTCGCCCGAGCGCGTGAAGCTCGATGCTGACCGCATCTCGCACTGGCTGAGCGTCGGCGCCCAGCCGACCGACCGCGTCGCCCGCTTCCTCGACGCCGCCGGCCTCAAGGAGCGCGCCGCGCGCAGCAACCCGAACAAGGGCAAGCCGGGCGAGAAGGCCACCGAGCGCGCCGAAGAGCGTGC
>SDZP01000551.1 GCA_004144935.1 Caulobacteraceae bacterium
CTACGGGGCCGAGTCGCTGAAGCGCGGCTTCGGCGGGGGCGGCGGCCTTGGCGTTGTAGGTCAGGGCCTGGCCGAACAGGCTGGAGCGGGCCTGCAGCTTCTGGGCGGTGGGCAGGCAGCGGGCCGGCAGGCCCCAGCTCATCCACTCGCGGGCCAGGTACTTCTTGTCCTTGGTGTCGCGGATGGTGAACCAGACGGTGGAGCCGCGCTTCAGCGACTCGGCCCCGTAGACGGCGATCGGCTTGGGCGAGGCCTTCTCGGCCGACTCCATGGCGCCGCGGAACAGCTTGAGGGTGTCCTTGCCGGCGGCGCGCTGGTCCTTGTAGCCCTGCATGTCGGCGGGCGGGGCGCCGGGGATTTTGGCGATCTCGGTCTCGATCCGCTCGACCTCCGGCATCACCTTGTCATAGAGGCGCATGTGGCCGTCGAGGGCGCCGTAGCACCAGGCGACCAGGCCATAGTCGTCATCGGGGGCGCCCGGCGGGATCGGGTACTCGGCCTCGGCCGGGGCGGCGGCGGCCACGGCGGGCGCCTCGGGCGGCGCGGCCTCCTGGGTCAGCAGCAGGGCGAGAAGCAGGGGAAGGATCGGGGCCATTCAGAGGTCCTGGTCAGGAGCAAATACGGGTCGCGCGAAGACGTCAGGCAGGGCCGAAACCACCGCCCCCGGGGGTCTCGATCTCGATGACGTCGCCGGCCGCCACCGAAACGGAGAAACAGCCGGCGAGGCTTCTTACCTCGCCGTTTGTGGCAATCAAACGTTGCTCGCCCGGCAAACCGGGCGATCCGCCGGCGATTCCGCACGGAACGTTCAGCCTGCGGCTCGAAAGCAACGCCGCGTCCATGGGGGCAAGGAAGCGCATGCGGCGGATGGCGCCATCGCCGCCGGGGTTGGCGCCGGCTCCGCCGGAGCCGTGGCGGACGCCGAAATGCTCGACCCGGACGGGGAAGCGGCGCTCGAGGATCTCCGGGTCGGTGAGGCGGCTGTTGGTCATGTGGGTGTGGATGGCGCTGGTCCCCGGCGCCGTGGCCGTGGCCCCGGAGCCGCCGCAGAGGGTCTCGTAGTACTGGCGGTCCTCATCGCCGAAGGTGAAGTTGTTCATCGTGCCCTGCCCGTTGGCCATGACGCCCAGCGCCGCATAGAGGGCGTCGACGACGTGCTGGCTGGTCTCGACATTGCCGGCGACGACGGCGGCCGGCGGGTGAGGGTCCAGCATCGAGCCTTCCCGGGTGAGGATGTGCAGCGGGGCCAGGCAGCCGGCGTTCAGCGGGATCTCGTCGTCGACCAGGGTGCGGAAGACGTAGAGGGCGGCGGCGCTGACGATGGCGCTGGGGGCGTTGAAGTTGGTGCTCAGCTGGTCGGCGCTTTCGCGGAAGTCGAGAGTGGCCTCGCGGGCGGCGGCGTCGACGGCGACCCTGACGACGATCTCGCCGGCCCCGTCGAGGGGGACGCGGGCCTCGCCGTCGGTCAGCTTTTCGATGGCGCGGCGGACGCTAGCCTCGGCGTTCTGCTGCACGAAGGCCATGTAGCGGGCGACGGTGCGGGCCCCGTGGCTTTCGATCATCCCGGCGACGGCGGAGGCGCCGGCCTGGCAGGCGGCCAGCTGGGCCTTGAGGTCGGCGATGTTGCGGTCGGGGGCGCGGGCCGGCCATCTGCCCGTCGCCAGGGCGGCGCGGGTTTCCGCCTCCAGGAAGACGCCGCCGCGCATCATCGGCAGGGCGTCGAGCATGACGCCTTCCTCGTCGATGGTCTTCGAAAAGGGCGGCATGGAGCCCGGC
>SDZP01000142.1 GCA_004144935.1 Caulobacteraceae bacterium
CGGCCGGGCGCGGCCGAATGAAAAAGCCCCAATGCGGCCCCAATGCGAGCAATCCACGGCCACACCCGGCCGTCAGTTTGCGTCTGTCGGCTGATCGGCCCCGGTCCGGATCCTGAACAGCCGACAGACGCAAACTGACGGCCGGGTGTGGCCGTGGATTGCTCGCATTGGGGCCGCATTGGGGCTTTTTCATTCGGCCGCGCCCGGCCGCTGCCTCGTTGTGGGGATACCACACCCTGTCTCAAATCGGCCGAGGGGTCGCCGGCGCCGATTGAGTCACCCGCGTTTGCGGTCATAGTGGCCAAGAACGGCGTCCGCATCTGTGGTCGCCGGGGCGTGGGGCCCTCCGCGGCGCCTCCGGGATTAACCTCCCGCGCGGATCACAAGAGGCGGCGAAGGCGGTCCCGAGGGGCCGCCTTTTCTGCGTTCGGGCCGGGCCTTGCGCCTCAGCCGGTCTTCTTGCCGAGATACTTCATGGCCAGGGTGCCGGCGAAGCCGATCAGGCAGATGAAGAAGGCGACCTTGGCCATGGCCCCGGCGACGTCGACGACGAAGCCCAGGATGCCCGCGATGATCATGATGACGAACAGAATACCGGCGAGTTTCAGCATTCTGCGCTAACGGCGGCCGGACGCCGAAGTTCCGGCCGCGCGCCAACGATCAGGCCAGCATGCGCACGCCGGGTTCACGATCCCAGAAGCGTTTGCCGCCGGCGGCGATGAAATCCGCGCCGAGGCCGGTGACGCCCTCGTCCGGCTCCACCCCGGCCTTGTCCAGCAGGGGCTTGGCGGCGTCGGAAGCGCCGATGGCCTTCAGGTGGCCGAAGGCGTCCATGACGAACTGCACGGCCGCCGCCTCCTTCAGCAGCATGGCGCAGCCCGCCTCCGACAGCACCACGGCGATGGCGTCGACCATCACCGACGACGTGCCGGCCAGCTGGCCGTCGGCCGCCAGCAGCGTCCCATCGGACAACTTTGCGCCGCCGATCTTGGGGGCGATGATCATCGCCTTGCCGCCGGCCTTGGCGACCGCCTTGGTCAGCGCCGAGACCTCGGCCGCGTCGGAGCCGTCGGCGACCAGGACCCCGACCTTGCGGCCTTCGAGGGTGTGGAACTCCAGCGGTCCGCTGATGATCCGCAGGGCGGGCGACAGGTCCATGTCGAGCACCGGGGCCGCCGTCGGACTGGCCTTCGGGACCGCCATGTTGAGGCCATCGGCGACCCGCTTGGCGAGATCCGGGTCGACGTTGACCAGGTTGCCAAGCATGCGGGTGCGGATGGCGGCGATCTCGACCTTGGACAGTTCGAACACCAGGGCCGAGGCCAGGTGGGCCTGTTCCGGCGCATCGAGCGATCGGAAGAACAGCCGCGCCTGGCTGTAGTGGTCGGCGAAGCTTTCCGGGCGGATGCGCAGCTTGTCGCCCTGCTCGCTGGCCTCGCCGCCGGGGAAGGTCTCGAAGCCGGTCACCGGGCATTCACGCGGCCCGCCGATCTCACCGACCTGCGACAGGCTGTTGGGCTCGTAGTTGGCCCGGCCCTTGGGCTGGGTCATCTGCATGTGCCCGTCGCGCTGGAAGTTCATCACCGGGCATTTGGGGGCATTGATTGGGATCTGGTGGAAGTTGGAGGTGCCCAGACGGCTGTGCTGGGTGTCGAGGTAGCTGAAGAGGCGCCCCTGCAGCAGCGGGTCGTTGGTGAAGTCGACGCCGGGCACGATGTTGGCCGGGCAGTAGGCCACCTGTTCGGTCTCGGCGAAGAAGTTGTCCGGCCAGCGGTCCAGCACCATGCGGCCGATCGGCCGGACGGCGAGCAGTTCCTCGGGGATGATCTTGGTCGGGTCGAGGACGTCGAAGGGCAGGCTGTCGGCGAAGGCCTGGTCGAACGCCTGGATGCCCAGTTCCCACTCGGGGAAGTCGCCCGACTGGATGGCCTCGAACAGGTCGCGGCGGTGGAAGTCCGGGTCGGCCCCGGCGATCTTCACCGCCTCGTCCCAGATGGTCGACTGCAGGCCCTGCTTGGGCTTCCAGTGGAACTTGACGAAGGTCGAGACGCCCTTGGCGTTGACCAGCCGGAAGGTGTGGACGCCGAACCCCTGGATGGTGCGCAGCGAGCGGGGGATGGTGCGGTCAGACATCGCCCACATGATCATGTGGGTCGATTCCGGCATCAGGCTGATGAAGTCCCAGAAGGTGTCATGGGCGCTGGCCGCCTGGGGGAAGCCGCGGTCGGCCTCCATTTTCACCGAGTGGATCAGGTCGGGGAACTTGATCGAGTCCTGGATGAAGAAGACCGGGATGTTGTTGCCGACCAGATCCCAGTTGCCTTCCTGGGTGTAGAACTTGACCGCGAAGCCGCGCACGTCGCGCGGCGTGTCGACCGAACCGGCCCCGCCGGCCACGGTGGAGAAGCGGGTGAAGACCGGCGTCTTCTCGCCGGCCCGCTGGAAGAGGTCGGCCTTGGTGATGTCGCTCAGCGACTCATAGAGCTCGAAGAAGCCGTGCGCCGCCGAGCCTCGGGCGTGGACGATACGCTCGGGAATGCGCTCATGGTCGAAGTGGAAGATCTTCTCCCGCAGGACGAAGTCTTCCAGCAGCACCGGGCCGCGGGGGCCGCTTTTCAGCTGGTTCTGGTTGTCGGAAACGCGGATGCCCTGGTTGGTGGTCAGGTGCTCGGCGGTGGTGTGGTCCGCATTCTTGGGCACATGCTGGTGGGTCTCGCCACCGGCGCCGCGGTCGGTCTTGAAGCTCGTGTCGTCGGCCATGGTCAGGCTCCCCCGGATTTGCTGGTGCCAACCCAACAGCGGGAGCGGACGGTTGTTCCGTCAGACCTGCGCCGATCGAAGATGATGCAGGGCGATGCCGACGCTGGTCGCGACATTGAGCGAGTCGAAACCGGCCGCCATCGGGATGCTGACGGTCTTGCAGCGAGCCAGCACAGCGTCCGGCAGACCTGGCCCCTCGGCGCCGGCCAGCAGGGCTACGCGGGGCGGGGCGGCGAGGCGCGAGAGGGCGGTCTCGCCGCCGGGGCTGAGCGCGACCGGTTGCAGATCGGCGGCCTGCAGCAGGTCAATCAGGCTCTCCCCGGCCGCCAGCCAGGCGAAGGGCGTCTTCAGCACGCCGCCGACCGAGACGCGGACGGCCTTGCGGTAGAGCGGGTCACAGCAGTCGGTGTCGAGGATGACCGCATCGACCCCAAAGGCGGCTGCGTTGCGGAACAGGCCGCCCATGTTGTCGTGGTTGGCGATGCCGACCAGGGCCAGGACCAGCGCCCGCTCGGGCAGACTGGCCAGCAGGGTTCGCGCGGACGGCGGATCGCGGCGGCGGCCGATGGCCAGGATGCCCCGGTGCAGATGGAAACCGGCGATGGCGTCGAGCACGGCCTGGTCGGCGAGATAGACGGGCGTGATGTCCGGGAGTTGGCCGAGGGCGTCGGCCAGCTTCTCCCGCCGCCGGGGATCGATCAGCACCGACACCGCCTCGAACCGGCTCGACCGCGCCAGCAGGTTCAGAACCACCTCCCCCTCGGCGACAAACAGCCCCTGGCGGCCGACGAGGTCGCGCTCGCGGATGTCGCGGTAGGGCTCGACACGGGGGTCGGCGGGATCTGTGATGGTGATCAGGGTCACGGGTGCTTCCATAGACCCTTTCTCCCGCTTGCCGGGAGAAGGGTACCGCTAGGCCGACGTGCCGTAACGCCGCCCCAGGTCCGCGGTGACCTCTTCAAATTCCCGCACCGTATCGCGGATGATGTCCGCCACCGGCCGCACGCTGTCGATCCGACCGGCCACCTGGCCCGACAGGGCGATCGACGCCTCCATGTCGCCGCCGAAGTAGAGTTTCAGGGCATCGGCGAACTCGGCCATCACCCCGGCTTCCGGCGATTCCTTTTCATACGCGCTCGTCTTTTCCGTGCGCAGGGCCCGCAGCGCCGGTCCCGGACCGAAGCGGTTGAGGAAGACGGTGTCCGTCTCCTTGGCCTCGACGATGGCGGTCTTCCAGTTCTCGTGAACCGGCGACTCGGCGGCCGAGACCATGCGGGTGCCCATCTGCACCCCCTCGGCGCCCAGGGCGAAGGCCGCGGCCATGGTGCGGCCGTCGGTGATGCCGCCGGCGGCGATGACCGGCACGTCGACCTTCGAGCAGACCAGCGGCAGCAAGACCATGGTCGCCACGTCGCGCGGATTCTTGAAGCCGCCGCCCTCCCCGCCCTCGACGATCAGCCCGTCGACCCCGGCCTCGATGGCCTTCAGCGCCGCGCCGAGCGACGGCACAACGTGGAAGACCGTCAACCCGGCCTCTTTCAGCTGGCCACAGTATTTGGCCGGATCCCCAGCCGAGGTGGAGACGAACTTCACCCCCTGGTCGATGACGAACTGGACGATGCCCGGATCGCGCACGAAGGCCTGGGCGACGTTCACGCCGAACGGCTTGTCGGTCAGCTGCCGCATCTTGCCGATCTCGGCCCGGACCTCGTCGAGCTGGCCCGAGGACGTCTCGATGATGCCCATGGCGCCGGCGTTCGACACCGCGGAGGCCAGCTGGGCCCGGGCGATCCAGCCCATCGGGGCCTGGACGATGGGGTACTGGACGCCGAGCAGCTCGGTGATGCGGTTCTTGATCATGCCCATCTTCCTTCGTTGGTCCCTGTGTCTCGAGACTATCCGCGTTTCACGGTGCGGAAGCCAAGATGGCTCTGTCCGGCATCCGGCGGTCCCGGCTGACGGGCCGCCGGGCGATAGCGGTAGCAGAAGTTGTCGGCGCAGAGGTAGGAGCCGCCCTTGATCAGCCGCGAGCCGTCCCGGTAGCGGTCGGAGGTCCATTCCCAGACATTGCCGGACATGTCGTAGAGGCCATAGGCGCTGGGGGGAAAACAGCCGACCGGCGCGGCCCGGGCCTTGTAGCCGTCCTCGCCGGTGTCGATGGCCGGGAACACCCCCTGCCAGGTGTTGGCCTGCGGCTTGCGGCTGTCGAGCGGCGCGTCGCCCCATTCGTACTTTGCGCCGTCGTGGCCGGCCCGGGCGGCGAACTCCCATTCGGCCTCTGTCGGCAGGTCGCGGCCCTTCCATCTGGCGTAGGCCAGGGCGTCGTCATAGGCGATGTGGACGACCGGATAGCGCCCGCGGCCCTTCAGGTCGCTGCCGGGTCCCCGCGGATGCTTCCAGCTGGCCCCGTCGATCACCCGCCACCATTGCCCCGGATTGCCATCGCCCAGCGCATCGGCCCCGACGAAGACCAGCGAGGACGGCTTGAGCTGCTCCTTCGGCACCCCCGGATAGAGGGCCGGATCAGGATCGCGTTCCGAGAGGGTGACGTAGCCCGTCGCCTTCACGAACTGCGCGAACTGGGCGTTCGTCACCTCGGTGCGGTCGATGGAGAAGGGACCGACGGTGACGGTGCGCTGTGGCCCCTCGTCGTCATGCATGGCGCCGGCGCCGAGGGTGAAGGTCCCGCCCTTGAGGGCGACATCGCCGGCCGGCTGGGCCGCACAGACCGGATCGACGGCGGCGACGGGCTTGGCCTTCGGGCCGCAGGCGGTCAACAGGCCGGCCAGGAGCAGGGCGGCCGCCAGCCGCCTCAAGGCCCGACCACCTTCTCGACCAGACGGGCGACGATGGTCTCGGCCTGTTCTATCGACAGGGTCTGGTCCAGCCGCAGGCGGCGCCAGGTGTCGAAGCTCATGACCAGGTCCATCATCTCGACCAGCTCCGGGTCGGCCTTGATCTCGTCGGGCAACAGAGCGGTGGCCATCCCGCGCTGCAGCCGCACCAGGCTTTCGTGGGTCTTGTTGAGGAACGGCGAGCGGGCGCGATGGGCGTCGGCGGCGACCTGGAAGGGCATCATCTCCTCGAACAGCCGGACGCGGCGATGGATCAGGTTGCGCAGCCGCTCGCGCCAGGTCTCGCCGACCACCGGTTCGGCGGCGATCGGGACGAGCCGGGCCAGCATCATGGCGTGCATCTCGCGGTAGAGGCTGTCCATGTCGTTGAACAGCCGGAACACCGTGCGCAGGCCGACGCCGGCCCGTTCGGCGACGGCTTCGGCGGACGGCGCGGGGGCGCCTTCGCGGATCAGCTCCAGCATGGCGGCGACGATGCGCGCGCGGCTGGCCTCGGTCCGCAGGCGTCGACCGTCGGTGGCGATGGGAGGGTTGGCGGCCATGGCCTCCGCAATTGCCGTCGCCGGCCCGTGAAGTCCAGCCTCGGCCGTCATGCCTTGGGATCGCGCCGCAGCCGCCGGCCCAGCTCCCAGGCCAGGGCGATGGTCAGCACCGTGACCGTGGCGACCATGCCCGCGCGGCCCGGAATCTCGTGCGGCGGCGGCTTGCTGACGTAGGCGATGAACAGGCCCAGCACCGCCTTGAGGGCCTCGATCGCCAGCAGGGGCAGGGCGAAGGCGCGATACCGTGCGGCGACGGCGAGGTCGATCAGGCCGGCCCCGATCTGCGCCACCCCCGTGGTCGCCAGCAGGAAGATCACCGTCTGGCCGCCCTGGTCGAGGTCGAAATGGGCGATGGAGCCCGCGCCGCTGTCCGGCAGGAAGGCATGCAGGCAGCCGCGGACGATGTTGACCACGCCCAGCAGCGCCAGCAGGGAGAGGCCGACCCGCGAAATGGTCAGGCCGCCGGGCTGCACTGGATCAGCAGTTGGCCTTTCAGGCCCGCCTTGCGGTGCACCGCCATGGCGGCGACCTCCGGCGAGGTGGCGATCTCCACGAAGGCGGCGCGGCTGGGATATTCCATGATGGCGGCCACGTCCCACAGCTCGTCGACCTCGCCGATCACCAGGTGATCGATCTTGCTGGAGAAGATGATCCGCCCGCCCTTGGAGGCGACCAGGGCGCTCATCGGAGCCCCGTAGCGCATGTAGGCCTCGCGACCGCTGATCTTCGGCTCGGCCGGATCGTCGTACTGCGCGGTGTCGTGGAATTTCAACAGGTTGAGCATCTGGATGGGCTGGTCGCCGCCCAGGCCCAGCAGGCCTGCCAGCTGCTCCTGCTGGGGCATGACACGGTTTTCGACGTTCATGGGCGATCTCCGGCGATGAAGGTTTCGATGAGCTGGGCGATCTCGGCGGGTTTGTCTTCCTGCAGGAAGTGCCCGCCGCCCTGGATGGTGACGTGAGGCTGCCCCTTGGCGCCGGGCAACCTGTCCTGGAAGGCGCGCTCGCCGCCGCGGGTGACGGGATCGCCGTCGCTGAAGGCGGTCAGGAAGGGCTTGTCGAAGGCTTCCAGAACCTTCCACGCCGCCAGGTTCTCGGCCACGGACGGGTGCTCGGGTGTGACCGGGACGAAGGTCGGGAAGATCCGGGCCATGGTCTTGTAGGATTCGTCCGGATAGGGGGCGTCGTAGGCGGCGATCTCGGCCTCGTCGAGGGCGCGGCCCGATCCCATGTTGACGAAGGCCCCGGCCGGGAAGACCGGCATCGACTGGCTGACCTCCAGCCACTGCTTGAAGCCGTCGGTCATGCCAGACCCGGTCGGCAGGCCGGTGTTGGCGACGATGACCCGCGCGAATCGCTCCGGAAACGCCGCCACCAGCCGCAGCCCGATCAGCCCACCCCAGTCCTGACAAAACAGGGTGATGTCCTTCAGATCGAGCGCCAGCAGCCAGGCGCTCATCCAGGCGACATGCTTTTCGTAGGAATAGTCGGCCTTGTCGGCCGGCTTGTCCGAACGCCCGAAGCCGATCAGGTCCGGCGCCAGAACCCGATGCCTGCCCGACAGGCGGGGGATGATGTGGCGGTAGAGGTATGACCAGCTGGGCTCGCCGTGCATCAGCAGCACCGGCGAGGCGTCACCCGGCCCCTCGTCGACATAGGCCAGGCGCAGGCCCTCGCCGACCGTCGCATAGTGGGGCGCGAAGGCGAAATCCTTCAGCCCCTCGAACCGGTCGTCCGGCGTCCTCAACACCTGCATCTGCTCTGTCTTCCCTGATCGCCTTGACGGCGTCGATTAATTTGGCATTATTAGTGCCAATTGTTTTGGGGGCGTCAAGCCACCTGTTTCGAAATGGGGAGCAATCGCGGTGTCTGAAGGCGAACCGGCCGGCGGCGTGATCCGCTATTTCCACCAGGCGGAAGATCCCTACAGCCATCTGGCGGTGCAGCTGCTGCCGCGACTGGCCGCCAGCTACGATGTGGCCGTCGAGGTCTTCCTGGTCCCCGCCCCCATCGAGAGCGCCGCCCCCGACCGCGAACGCCTGGCCGGCTGGAGCCTGCGGGACGCCGCGATTGCTCCCCATTTCGAAACAGGTGGCTTGACGCCCCCAAAACAATTGGCACTAATAATGCCAAATTAATCGACGCCGTCAAGGCGATCAGGGAAGACAGAGC
>SDZP01000143.1 GCA_004144935.1 Caulobacteraceae bacterium
CAGTCGAGCGGACTGTGGTCGCGGGGGATGGACTCCAGGGCGTCGGTCAGCTGCTGGACGCCATCGGCGGCGGCCACGGCATCGGCGGTCAGTTCGGCCAGCAACGCCTTGGTCGCGCCGCCCTGGCCGACGATGCGGGCGCTGAGCAGGGGCTCGTAGTCGGGGTCGAGTGCCTTCTCCGCGGTCGCCAGTTCCCGCAGGGCGCAGTCGATCAGGGGCTGGTCCTTTAGGCGGGCGCCGCAGCCGGCCAGGATGTCGGCCAGCACGGCGCGCTGTTCGGCGGCCGCCATGCGCAGGGCGACGTTTCCCTTGCCGGCGCTGTCCAGGCGGCGCAGCGGGGCCTCGAAGCAGTTGGCGGCCGACAGGGCGTCCTCGATGCCGCCGCCGCGCAGGGCCCGGCGGCCGGCGACGCCGGCGAGGCCGCAGAGGGCCAGCGCGCCCGCCGGGCCGGGATCGGCGGCGACGGGCGTCAGGGTGGCGACCACCGCGGCCTCCAGCCCTTCATCGCCGAACAGCTCAGCCCCGAGCAGGGCGCAGAAGGCCTGTTCGACCCGGGCCCGGGCGACGCCGGCGGGGCGGCGCTGGGCCTCGAATTTCGTGGCCGCGCTCTCGGCGGCGGCGGCGGCCTTGCGCAGGGCGACGGCGTCGCCGGAGCGGCGGGCGACCTCGCGCCAGACCAGGGCCGCGTCCAGCTGGCGGGCGGCCGGGTCGCGAGCGCTGATGCGGCCGGCGGCGACATCGGCGGCCCGGGCTTCGGCCTTCAGCATCCGCAGGTCGAGGAGGTCCATCAGGGCGGCGTCGCCGCCGGTCATGCCGTCGCGCGGGGGACTGGCGGGAGTCTCGAAGGCGCGGCGCAGCTGACGACCGAACTCAAACATGGAGCACTCCGAAACCGTCCCGGACCGGAACAGTCCGGCGGAGGGTGGAACGGTTCAGAGCAAACCCCGATCCAGGTTTGTTTACAACTCGTTAACCATAATTACTTCGTGAAGGCTCACAGGTTTCATGCAGGTTCGCTTCGGGGCTTCCTTCCCCTGCTGCCGGAGAAGGTGTCGGCGTAGCCGACCGATGAGGGGTCGCACCGGCTTGTGGAGTGCGATCATGACGCCGCGATTTTAGAGTCTTCGACCCCTCATCCGACCCCTTCGGGGCCACCTTCTCCCGCAAGGGGAGAAGGGAGTCCTGAGGCCAATCAGTACGGGATTGGCTCACTAGGGGCCGGCGGGGCGCTGGCGCCCGGCGGCGCTTGCCCCGGCGGGGGTTCGACGACCGGATCGGGCTCCCGGGTCAGGATTTCCAGCTCGCCGGCCGAGCGGCTGAAGTCGCTGCCGAGGCCTTCGTAGAAGCCGTTCCTGGGGTCGGGTTCAGTCTCCGGTTCGATGTCGGGCAGCAGCCAGTCGAAGTCTTTCGCCGGCAGGCCGGCGTGGGCGGCGACCATGTACTGGCGCCAGATGGTCGAGGGCATGCCGCCGCCGGCCACCCGCTCCATCGGGGTGTCGTCGTCGTTGCCGACCCAGACGCCGGTGACGATGTCGGGGGTGAAGCCGATGAACCAGGCGTCGCGGTAGTTCTGGCTGGTGCCGGTCTTGCCGGCCGCCGGGCGGCCGAAGGCGGCGCGCGTGCCGGTGCCGCGCTCGACCACGCCCTTGAGCATCTTCACCATCATCGAGGCGTACTGGATGTCATAGACGGGGGAGCCGGGTCGCTGGCTGCGGCTGTAGACCGGGGCGCCGTCCTGCGTGACGATGCTCTCGATGATGTAGGGCTGCACGCGCTGTCCGGCCTGCTGGAAGACCTGGAAGGCGCTGGTCAGCTCCAGCAGGTTGACCTCATAGCTGCCCAGCGACACCGACAGGTCCGGCCGGGCCGGGATGGTGGTGAAGCCGAAGCGGCGGCTGATCTCGCCGATGGCCGGGCCGCCGACCTCCTGGCCGACCTTGACCGCCACGGTGTTGATCGATTTGGCCAGCGCCGTCTCGATGGTTACCGGGCCGGAATAGTTTCCGCCGTAGTTCTCCGGGGCCCAGTCGCCGAACTTGACCGGCCCGTCGACGCGGACGTCCTTGGGCAGCAGGCCCTTTTCCAGGGCGGCCGCGTAGACAAAGGGCTTGAAGGTCGAGCCCGGCTGGCGCTTGGCCTGGACGGCGCGGTTGAAGGGGGCGACGTCGAAGTCGGTGCCGCCGACCATGGCCCGGATGGCGCCGTCGCCGCCCAGCGACAGCAGGGCCGCCTGCCTGGCCTTGGCCCGCTTGCCGTCGGTGCTCAGCACCTTGCGGACGGTGTCGGCGCCGACCTTCTGGAGCTTGGAGTCGATCGTCAGCTTGACGGTCAGGTCGGGGGCGTTGGCGCCGGCGATCTTCACCGCCTCGTTGGTGGCGTAGTCGAGGATGTAGCCGATGTCGCCTTCGGCCTGCAGGGCCTTGGCCTGCAGTTTCGGCGGCTCGTCGAGGGCCAGCTGCTCCTGTTCGGCCGTGATCCAGCCCTCCTTGCGCATGCGGTCGAGGACAAGGTGCGAACGCTGCAGGGCGGCGCCCATGTTCTTGTTCAGGGCCAGGCGCGAGGGGGCCTTGGGCAGGCTGGCCAGCAGGGCGGCCTCGGCGATGGTCAGCTCGCGGGCCGGCTTGCCGAAATAGCTCATCGAGGCGCCGTCGATGCCGAAGGTGTTGGCCCCGAAATAGATGCGGTTGAGGTAGAGCTCGAGGATCTCGTCGCGGCTCAGCACCTTGTAGAGCCGCCGGGCCATGACCGCCTCATGCAGCTTGCGCTTGATGGTCTGTTCGGGGGTCAGGAACAGGCCCTTGGCCAGCTGCTGGGTGATGGTCGAGCCGCCCTGCACCGTGTGGCCGGCCCGCCAGTTGACGACAGCGGCGCGGCCGATGCCGTAGAGGTCGAGCGCCCCGTGCTGGTAGAAGCGCCGGTCCTCGGCGGCCAGGAAGGCCTGGGGCACGTGCTCGGGCAGTTGGCTGAGCGTGATGCGCTCGCCGTAGCGGGGGCCCCGGGTGGCGATCAGTGCGCCCTCGCGGTCAAGGAACTTGATGCCGGGCGCGCGGTTGACGGCGAACAGGGCGGCCCGGTCGGGCAGCGGCGGCACGTCGGTCAGATACTTGCGCCAGACATAGACGCCGCCCCCCAGGGCCGCGGCCGCGCCGAGGACGAAGAGCACCAGCAGGGTGATCCACAGCCATTTCAGCTGGGCTACCCCGGCCTTGAAGCGATCCCAGCCGGAGCCGTCGGCGATCGGCCGTTCCTTGCGCACCCTCTCTTTGCGCACTCTCTCCTTGCGGACCTTGGGCGCCCTTGCCGGCTCCGGCGGCTTGACCTTTTTGGCCTTTCCCGGCGTCTCCTTGCCGAAGGGCGCGCGGCGAGGCGCAGGCGCGGGTTCAGCCTCAGGCTCCGGGTCCTCGGCGGCCGGCCTAGAGTCCGAGAACCGGAAGGGTTCGAGTCTCCACCTGTCGTTATCGTCGTCGGACACGGGCTACCTGAGTTTAGAGCGCATGGGTCGAGGCCCCATCTGTACCCTTCCGGGGCGTGAATGGTCCATCACGCAAGGATTGTGCCGGGCGCGGCGTCGGCCGTCCGGAGCGCCTGCCGCGCGAATGCTGCGATGGACAGCACCCTGGCGGCGAAGAAGAAGCGCGCCTGGTGGGCCAGGGCGAGGCTAACGATCCATGGACCCTCACCGACGCGTAGAAGGAAGCCGGCCTCCTCGGCCGCCGCCTGCACCAGCCGAACCTGCCGCCGGCTGACGTTGGCGGCCTTGGCCAGGGCAGAGACGGAGATCGGCGCCGGCCCGACTGTCGGGAACACGGCGCCGCCCGCGTCCGCCGAGGCGATCATATGCGCCATGATGGTCATGCCGCCCGTGCGGTCCGAGAACACGGCCAGGGTCGGCCCAGGCAGTGGCAGAGTGATTCCGCCCAGCGACCCTTCACCCAGCGCGACGGTAAAGGCGTCGAACAGCTCAGGCTCCTCAAACCTGTCCGCGACGACGCCGCAAACCGGTTCCATCTCCCGGGCCAGCTGCAGCTCCTGGTGAAACCGGCGACGGAAGGTCGCCTTCATCGCCGGCGTCGGCCCGTAACGCTTCTCCCGGCCATCGTTGCCAGTCGGCAGGGGTTCAATGTAGCCAATCGTCCGCAGATAGAGGATCAGCGCCTGCACGCGGCCAAAGCCGGACAGGCTGGCGGCAGTCATCATCCCGCCCAGCCGCTGGTAGGTCAGCCCGCCCGGACTTGCCGCCAGGCTGAGGACTGCGCAGGCGGCCAAGAAGCGGCCGACCTGACGAGAGGCGTCGAACAGGATCGGGTCGGCCTGTCGGAGCAGCGTCGCGTTGCGATTGGATTCCCGGGCAAGTCGGTCGAAGGCCGGATGGGCCTGCAGCCGATGGACTTCAGCCTCGGACATCGCCTCCAGGAAGCTCTTCTGGAAATCCGACAGCTCACCGTACGCCTTCGACCTCAACGCTCACATCCTTCGTTCGCCTTGGGTCCCCCAGACCCGCTACGCGCGAACGTCCTCGATTTTTACCATCTGTCGCCGCCATCGGGTCAACGGCTATGTCGCTACCCGAATTGAGGGGGACCTGACATGATGCGAGCCAAGACAGAGACTGTCGCCGAAATCGGCGCCGAATCGGCGCCCGACTACGCGCCGACCGACACCAGCTATGGGGCCCAGGCCTGGCTAACCCGCATCGGCGACATCCAGACCATCTGGAACGAGTACAACGGCGCCGGCGTCCACGTCGGGGTCTACGATACCGGCGTGCAGTACACCCACCCCGACCTGGCCCTCAACTACGACGCCAGCCTGCACATCACCTACAAGGGCGTCACCTATGACGGCGCCCCCTCGGCCTCGGTCGCTTACGGCGCCATCGGCCCGCACGGCACCAACGTCGCCGGCCTCATCGGCGCCAGCGCGGACGGCGCCAACGGCGTCGGGGTCGCCTTCGGAGCCAGCCTGACCGGGGTCAACATCTTCAACGACGGCGAGTTGGACCTGAACGGCCTTATCAACGGAACCACGGATGGCGAGGGCCTTGTCTACGCCCTTCGCCAGTCGGCGACTTTCGATATCGTCAACAACAGCTGGGGCTCGTCCGGCGGGTTCTACGCCGGCAACAGTTCGGCCATGGACGGCGCCGGCGGCGCGGCCAAGGATTCCGCCTGGACCTACGCCACCGAAGCCGGCCGCGACGGCCTCGGAACCATCGTCGTCAAGTCGGCCGGCAACGACCGCGGCGATACCAACATGAATGACAGCGGGGCCCAGAGCCATTCCGTCATCCTGGTCGGGGCCATCCGTGTCGCGGGCAGCAAGAGCGACTTCGGAAGCTACGGCGCCAACCTTCTGATCTCCGCCCCCGGCACCGCGATCCAGACAACCGACCTCCTGGGTTCGGAAGGTTACGCCCCCGGCGACTTCTTCGACCAGTTCAGCGGCACCTCGGCCAGCGCCCCGATCGTCAGCGGCGTCATCGCCCTGATGCTGCAGGCCAACCCGGAGCTGGGCTGGCGCGACGTGCAGGACATTCTCGCCTACTCCGCCAAACTGACCGGCTCGCCGGTCGGCGGCCCGCCAGACCCCGCCCTAAACTTTGAACGCAACGCCTGGTTCTACACCCACGCCACGACCTTGAACGGCGGCGGGCTGCACTTTTCCGAGGACTACGGCTTCGGCAAGCTCGATGCCTACGCCGCCGTCCGCATGGCCCAGACCTGGACCGTCGGCCAGAGCGCCCACCACAGCGCCAACATGGCTACCGTTCACAGCAACACGGTCAATCCGGGCGTCAACTACGGCGCCACCTTCGATGAGACCTTCACCCTCGACATAGCTGAGCAGGTGAACATCGACCACCTGACCCTTACCCTCGATGTGGGCGCCAACATGCTGCGCCAGATCCGCATCATCCTAACTTCGCCGACCGGCACGGAAGTAGAGCTGTTCGACGGCGTCGCCGGCACCGCCAACAACTTCTCGACCTATCAGGGCCCGATCGCATGGAACTACTCGGCCCAGGCTTTCCGGGGTGAACTGTCCCAGGGCGCCTGGAGCGTCCGCCTCGTCGATGCGGTAACCAACCTGACCCTGACGGGGACCATCAACGCGCTCAGCCTGGAAATCATCGGCGACCTGGCCACCATCGACCAGCGCTACGTCTACACTGCCGAATACCTGACCCCCGGAACCCTGAACGACACCGACGGCGGCCGCGACACCCTCGACGCCTCGACGATCCGCACCAACAGCGTCGTCGACCTGTCGCTGGCCACGGCCAGCAACCTCGGCGGCGTCGGCATCACCCTGACCGCCGGCCACCTGGCGACGGTGATCACCGGCGATGGGGCCGATCGGCTCACCGGCGACGATCTCGATAACGCCCTGTGGGGCATGCGCGGCGACGACATCCTCAAGGGCGGTCTGGGGTCCGACGTCCTCAACGGAGGAGCGGGCACGGATGACCTCGACGGCGGGCTGGGCTTCGACACCGTCTCCTACGAGGGCGCCTCGGCCGGCGTTTCGGTCAGCCTGGCGATCACCGGGTGGCAGAACACCCTTGGCGCCGGCATCGACCGCCTCGCCGGCTTCGAGAGCCTGCGTGGCTCGTCGTACGCCGACGTGCTGACCGGCAATGCGGCCAGCAATCGCCTGACCGGAGACGGCGGCGCGGATCGGCTGGACGGCGCGGCGGGCAATGACGTCCTCTATGGCGGGGCCGACGCCGATGACCTGTTCGGCGGCGTCGGGAACGACACCCTCGATGGCGGCGACGGCGACGATCGGCTGAACGGAGGCGACGGGGCCGACAAACTGTACGGCGGCGCGGGCGCCGATGTGATGACGGGCGGAATCGGCGCCGATCGCTTCGATGGCGGCGAAGGCGATGATTTGCTGCAGGGCGGGCTGGACAACGACTATCTGGATGGCGGCCTGGGCGCGGACGTGATGCAGGGAGGCCTGGCCAACGACGTGTATATCGTCGACGACCTCGCCGATCAGGTTCTCGAGCTTGCTGACCAAGGCGCTGACATCGTTCGCTCCAGCGTCACCTGGACGCTCGGCGCCAATACCGAGCATCTGGAACTGCAGGGCGCCGGAGCCCTCAACGGGACCGGCAACGCCATGGTCAACAGCCTGAAGGGCAACGCCGCCGGCAACCGGCTCGATGGACTGGCGGCCAACGATTCGTTGTACGGCGAAGGCGGCGACGACATCCTGATCGGCGGCGAGGGCAACGACCAGCTTCGCGGCGGCGCCGGGGCCGACGCGTTCGTCGTGGCGCACCAGTTCGGCGCGACGCTTGAGACCGACACCATATTCGATTTCAACGTCCTGGATGGGGACTACATCGATCTGTCGGCGATCGACGCCAATAGTCTGCTGGCCGGAAACCAGGCCTTCACCAAGGTCGCGGCCTTCTCCAAGCACGCCGGTGAGATGGCGCTCACCTTCGCGCCCGGACAGACCCTGCTCAAACTCGACATCAACGGCGACGGCAAGGCCGACTACCAGATGAAGATCAACGGCGATGTCACCGGGGCCAGTGGAGGCTGGCTGCTCTAGCCCGGGCCGGACGGGGGTGCGGCGCCCGCCGCCCGCTTCCCTGCGGCGTCGCCTGGCTGGCTTGGGCGGCGGAAGCGGCGTAGAGGCTGGGCGATGCCGCGCAAACCCTTCTGGGAATACAAGACCCTCGGCCAGATGACCGTGGCCGAATGGGAAAGCCTGTGTGACGGCTGCGGCCTCTGCTGCCTGGTGCGATTCGAGGACGAGGACAGCGGCGAGGTCATTCCGACGCGGGTCCACTGCAAGCTGTTCGACAGCCAGGCCTGCAGCTGCACCGACTACGTCAACCGCCAGAAGTACGTCCCTGACTGCGTGAAGCTGACGCCGCACAACATCGAGCGGCTGCAGTGGATGCCGCTGTCCTGCGCCTATCGGCGACTGAACGAGGGCCGCACCCTGCCGGAGTGGCATCCGCTGGTCACCGGCGATCCGGAGAGCGTGCACAAGGCCGGCGTCTCGATCCGCGGCCAGACGATCAGCGAGGACACGCTTGCGGAGCCGGAGGACGCGCTGGAGCACACCGCCTACGACCTGATGGACGACCGCAGCGACGATCCCTACGACCCGGACTGATATCCCCCAAGCCGGAGGATGCGGCGCGGGGCCGACCGGGCGACAAGGGAGCTGCAGGGAACTCGCCCATGGTCGTCACCGCCTTCGCCGCCTGACGCTGATGGCCCACCAGACGAGAGCGGCGTTTCCGGCCGAACGAACAGCGCGCCGGCGCGTTGGACAGAGCAGGCCAAGAG
>SDZP01000144.1 GCA_004144935.1 Caulobacteraceae bacterium
TGACCTGGTCGGCAAGGCCGCCCGACTGGATGGCGTCCTGGATCTCCTGGCGGTACTCGGTGCGCCCCTGGTCGTCGCCAACGAAAAGGATCACGAAGTCGCCCCGGCCTTCGCCTTTCAGCCGGGCGGCGGCGTCGACAATGGTCCGGTGGCCCTTGAGCCGGGTGATACGACCCCCGAGCACGAAGACGGTGCGGCCGTCGGCCGGGCCGAGGCCCCAGAGGTCGCGCAGGGCCTGGACCCGGGCGGCGGTGACCTTGCGCGGATCGAAGCGGGCGAGGTCGACGCCCCGTGGGATGGAGATCACCTTGTCGGGCGCGGCCTCGTGGGCGGCGATGACATGGTCGCGGGTGTAGTCGCTGTTGGCGATGACCAGGTCGCCGCGGGTCATCACCGCATTGTACCAGCGCTTGAGGCCGGACCTGGCGTTGTAGATGCCGTGATAGGTGGCGACGAAGGGGACCCTGGTGGCGTGCGCCGCCCAAAGGGCGCTGAAGGCCGGGGCGCGGCTGCGGGCGTGGACGACGCTGATCTTCTCCTTGCGGATCAGGTCGATCAGCCGGGCGGCGTTGCCCATCATCACCAGCGGGTTCTTGCTGTGCACCGGCATCTGGACCAGCCGGCCCCCGTCAGCCTCCAGCCTGGCCGCCATCCTGCCGCCACGCGTCGCCACATAGGCCCGGCCGCCGGCGTTCACCACGGCCTGGGCGATGTCTATGGCGGTCTGCTCGGCGCCGCCGGTCTCCAGCTCGGGGATGACCTGCAGCAGCGCGAAATCCTGGGGCAGCGAAGCCAAGGCGGCGGTTACTTCCTTCGAGACGCAGAATGGGGTTAGGGAGCGTTGATAGGCCAATCGGGAGTCCGGCGCCATGACGCAGACCAGTGGATATCTCGACCGTGAAGATGGCGAGCGGGTGGCCTGGCGGGCGGTCGCCGGGGCGGGCCCGACGGTCGTCTGGCTGGGCGGCTTCATGTCCGACATGGCCGGCACAAAGGCCCAGGCGCTGGCCGACTGGGCGGCAGCGCGCGGCCGGGCCTATGTGCGGTTCGACTATCTCGGTCACGGGGAGTCGAGCGGGGCGTTCCGGCGCGGGACCATCAGTCGCTGGCGGGAAGATGCCCTGGCCGTGATCGATGGGCTGACTGAGGGGCCGCTGGTGCTGGTCGGCTCCTCCATGGGGGGCTGGATCTCCTGCCTGGTCGGCGCCGTACGGGCCGACCGGCTGGCCGGCATGGTGCTGATCGCCCCGGCCGCCGACTTCACCGAAAAGCTGATGCTGCGGGGCTTCCCGCCGGAGGCGCACGCGGCCCTGGCGGCGACGGGCGAATGGACCCGGCCCAGCCTTTACGACGAGGGCGGCTATCCGATCACCCGCAACCTGCTGGAAGACGGCGCCCGCTGGTCGATCCTGCCGGGCCCTGTGCCGATCGAGGTCCCGGTGCGCATCCTGCAGGGAATGGAGGATCCGGATGTGCCCTGGACCCATGCGCTCGGCCTGGCCCAGGCGTTGAAGGGCGAGGACGTGGTCTTCACCCTGATCAAGGACGGCGACCACCGGCTATCGCGGCCGCAGGATATCGCGCGGCTGATCGCGGCGGTGGAGGAGATCGCCTAGGCCCAGAACGCCTTGATCCGCTCAGCCTCCGCCAGACCCTGCGCATGTCCGGCCCTGGCGATATCCGCCCGGCGCGACCCATCCATCAGGTTCGGGCCGAACGCCTCGCCGCTGCCGGCGTCGGGGACGATAAGCGCCGCCTCATTGCCCTCAGCCCGCACGGCGGCCAGTTCGGCGTCGAGGCCGGGCTGCATGAAGGGCAGGAAGGCGGGCGGGGCGACGGCGACCAGCAGCACCTTGCCGTAGCTCTTGGCGAGGTCGGCGTTGGTGCCTGAGCGCATGCCGCCGTCGATGTAGCGGCGACCGTCGATGGTGATCGGCGGAAAGATGGTCGGCACCGAGCAGCTGGAGGCCACGGCGCGGATCAGCGGGGCTGCCTTGTCGTCGCCCCAGATCACCAGCTCGCCATCGGCCGTATCGACGGCGGTGGAGGCGTAGCCGCGCGGCCAGGGGCCGTCGTGCTCGGCCAGCGGGCCGAAGCCGGCGATGAAGGCGTCTTCCGAGGGCGTCTGGGCCTCCAGCGCCATCTTCGCCAGCTTTAGGCGGCCTTCGACGGCCAGCGGCTCGCCGGGCGGCTTGCTCATCATCACGCTCATCAGCGGCGTCAGGTCGGGAGCGGGACGGCCGGTCGGCGACGAGTCCCTGATCTGGTCGGCGGCGGCGAACTCGGCATGCAGCATGGCGACCGGATCGCGGCCGATGGCCAGGTGGGCGCCGACGAAGGAGCCGGCCGAGGTGCCGAGGATCCAGTCGGCGTCGGAGACATCGACCCCGCCGTCGGCCAGCCCGGCCAGCAGGCCCGTCTCCCAGGCGATCCCCACCGGACCGCCGCCGCCCAAAACCAGCGCCTTGCTCATGTCGTCATCCCTGTTTTGCGGCGAGGATAGCGGCCAGGCCTTCGCGATAGGAAGGGTAGATTGGCCGCCAGCCGAGTTCGGCCTTGGCGCGCGCGTTGGAAACCCGCTTGTTCTCGGCCCAGAAGCGGCGCGCCTGCGCCGGCATGCCGGCCTCGTCCCAGGGGATCAGCGGCGGCGGCGGCATACCCAGCAGGGCGGCGGCGTAGGCATTGACCTCATGGGTCGGGGCCGGCGTGTCATCGACGATATTGTAGACGCCGCCGGCCCGGGGACGGGCGATGGAGGCGGCGAGCGCCTCCGCGATGTCCTCGACATGGATGCGGCTGAAGACCTGGCCCGGCTTGACGATGTTGCGCACGGTGCGCTCGTGCAGCCGTTCCAGCGGCGAGCGGCCGGGGCCATAGATGCCGGGCAGACGGAAGACCTGCACCGTCAGCCCCATGCCGCGGCCGACCTCCAGCCAGTCGCGCTCGGCGGCGACGCGGCGGCCCGCCTCGATGCTGCGGGCGTGCAGCGGGGTGGTCTCGAAGCACCAGCGCCCCTCGCGGTCGCCATAGACGCCGGTGGTCGACAGATAACCGATCCAGTCGGGAAAGGCGCCGGCCCGCGCGATGGCGGGGACGAGGGCCTCCAACGCCGGGCAGCCTCGTTCGGTCGGCGGCGGGGTGACCAAGATGGCCGTCATCGGCGGGGCGGCGACCAAGGCCGCCTGGTCGCCGCTGTCGACGGGAATGACCCCGGCGGCGCGCGCCTGGTCGGCGGACGCCTCGGAGCGGACCGCCGCCCACACCTCCCAGCCATCGACCTGCATTCGGCGGGCGAAGACCCCTCCGGTAAAGCCGAAGCCGAAGATAAGGAGGCGGTTCAACCGCGCGACCTTACAGCAGCGCCTGGACCGCCGCCCTGGCCGCATCGCCCAGCTCAGGATGCTGCAGGGCGTAGGCGACATTGGCGCGCAGCAGGCCGATCTTGTCGCCGCAGTCGTAGGTGGTCCCCTCGTATTCGAGGGCGTGGAAGGGCTCCAGGGCCATCAGCCGGACCATGGCGTCGGTCAGCTGGATCTCGCCGCCGGCGCCCTTGCCCTGGTCGGCCAGCAGGCTGAAGATTTCCGGCTGCAGGATGTAGCGGCCGGAGATGAACAGGTTGGAGGGCTCGGTCCCCAGCGGCGGCTTCTCGACCATCCCGGTCATGCGGTTGAGGCGGCCCTCGCGGCCGTCCAGGGCGACGATGCCGTATTTGTTGGTCTCGCCCTCCGGAGCCGGTTCGACGACGACGATGTTGCCGCCGACCTGGCTGTAGGCGTCCATCGCCTGGCGCAGCGGGGCGACTTTGCCCTGCATCAGCATGTCGGGCAGCATGACCGCGAACGGCTCGTCGCCAATGATGTCACGGGCGCACCAGACGGCGTGGCCGAGGCCCTGCGGCGACATCTGGCGCACGAAGCTCATCTCGCCGGGTTGGGGCAGATCGGCCAGCACAGCCTCAAGGATGTCGAGCCTGCCCTTGGCCCTGAGCTGGCTTTCCAGCTCGATGTGGTGATCGAAATAGGCCTCGATGGCTTCCTTGCCGCGCCCGGTGACGAACACGAAGTGCTCGATGCCCGCCGCCCGGCCCTCGGCGATGATGTAGCTGAGGATCGGCCTATCGACGATGTTGAGCATTTCCTTGGGCGTCGTCTTGGCCCCGGGCAGCACGCGCGTGCCCAGACCCGCGACTGGAAGGACGGCTTTGCGGACAGGTTTCATGGCTCTGAGGTATCCGAAGGGCGATCACAATTCCAGCCGGGACGGAACGCGCCGGCCGGGTGGTGGTTCTGGCATCATTGCAAGTTCGAGCGTTGGATCCCCGCCCATGAAAACCTTCCTGACAGTCGCCATCGCGGCCGGCACCACCCTGGCCCTGATGGCCTGCAGCAAGCCGGCCACGGAGGCCGCGCCGGCCGCCGAGTCGACGACCTCGCCGATGGGCTCGACCACCGACAGCCCGCCGCCGCCGAACGACGCGACCAGCATGCCGCCGGCGGCGAATCCCGCGCCGACCGATCCTACGAAGGTTCCCCCGGAGGTGATCGCGCCCCCGGTCGGCGAAGGCACGCCGCCCAACGCCTCGCCGCCCAACCAGGCGCCCAACAGGCCTTAAGGCGCTAGGGCGCCTTCTTTGACCGCAGGCTCGCGGCCGCTCCCGCGGGAAGCGACAGCGGCCTGCCCGAAGCGAACAGCTGACGCTGCAGGAACTGCAGCGTCACATCGCGCGCCAGGTCGGCGGATGCATCGGCGCGGGCGACCAGCTTGTGGTCGCCGCCGGTGACGACGAGTTCATAGCTCTCGCTGACCGGCGTCCCTTCGAACGGCAGTTCGTGGGCATGCCAGTCTGTGACCCAGCCGGGCACCAGATCCTGATCGCCCGTGATCATCAGCAGCGGAACCTTCAGGGTCTGGAAGGACGCCGGGTTGATCAGACCGGGGATGGCCCCGGGACTGGAATAGCAGACCATCGCCTTGACCGCCGGATTGTGGATCTTCGCGGCATATTCCAGCGCGCCACCCAGCATCAGGGCGATCAGCGAGCCAAGGGAGTGACCCATGGCGACGATGGGCAGACCGGGAGACCTGGCGGCGACGAAGCCCGTCAGGGTGGCCATGTCGGCGACGCGGTCGCCGAAGGCGGCCTGCAGGTCCTTCTGCTGGTCCTTGGGCATCTGCAGCGAGTCGGTGTGCAGCGGCGCATAGACCGCATAGCCCTGACCGACCAGCCATTCGGCCAGGCCATCGTACTGGGCCGGCCAGCTGTTGCCGCCGTGGGAGAAGACCACCGCCGCCCTGGGCGTGGCCGGCGTCCAGACCGTCACCTTGCTGGTGCGGCCGGCGACCGGCAGGTCGAACTGGCTGGAAGCGGCGCGGGCCAGACCGGGCGCGGCCAGGGACGCAGCCAAGGCGGCGAGCAGGGCGCGGCGGTCGAGCGTCATCACGTCACTCCGGGAAGAGGGGCGGCCTGGCTGCAGGCTATTCCACCGTCACCGACTTGGCGAGATTGCGCGGCTGGTCCACGTCGGCCCCCTTCTGGACGGCCACGTGATAGGCCAGCAGCTGGATCGGGGCGGCGAAGACCAGCGGCGCGATCAGCGGATCGCAGGTCGGGGCGACGATGACGTCGGCGCCCTCCGGGGCGTGGCGGGCGCCGGCCTCGTCGGTGATCATGATGACGTGCCCGCCGCGGGCGACGACCTCGCTCATGTTGCTGACCGTCTTCTCGAACAGGGCGTCCGACGGGGCGATGATGATGATCGGGGTGTGCTCGTCGACCAAGGCGATGGGGCCGTGCTTGAGCTCGCCCGCTGCATAGCCCTCGGCGTGGATGTAGCTGATTTCCTTCAGCTTCAGGGCGCCCTCGTAGGCCAGCGGGGCCATCGCGCCGCGACCGAGGTAGAGCACGTCGCGGGCCCGGGCGATCTTCGGGGCCAGAGCGGTGACGGCGGCCTCGACGTCAAGGGATTCGCCGACCAGTCGCGGCGCTTCCAGCAGGATGCGGGCCATCTCGTGTTCCTGGTCCTTGTCGATCCGGCCGCGCGAGGCGGCGGCGGCGACGGCCAGGGCCAGCAGGGCGGTGACCTGGCTGGTGAAGGCCTTGGTCGAGGCGACCCCGATCTCCGGGCCGGCATGGGTCGGCCACAGCAGGTCGGCCTCGCGGGCCATGGTGCTTTCATGGCTGTTGACGATGGCGGCGGTCTTCAGCCCCTTGGCCTGGCACCAGCGCAGGGCGGCCAGCGTGTCGGCGGTCTCACCCGACTGGCTGACGGCGATGGCGAGCGTGCCCGGCGTCACGGCCGGCTCGCGGTAGCGGAACTCCGAGGCGATTTCGACATCGCAGGGCAGCCCGGCCAGCCGCTCGAAGGTGTAGCGGGCGATGGAGGCGGCGTAAAAGGCGGTGCCGCAGGCGACGATCTGGATGCGCTCGACGCCCTTGAAATCGAAGTCGCCGGGGGCCTTCACCGTGCCGTTCACCGCGTCGAGGTAGGCGGTCAGGGTGTGCTGGCAGGCGTCGGGCTGCTCGTAGATCTCCTTGACCATGAAGTGGCGGTGGTTGCCCTTCTCCACCAGGGCGGCCGAGGCGCTGACCTGCTTGACCGGCCGGGTGACGGCGGCGCCGTCGGCGTCGAAGATGCGGGCCGAGGTGTCGTCGATGGCGACGAAGTCGCCCTCTTCCAGATAGATGATGCGGTTGGTGAAGGGACCGACGGCCAGGGCGTCGGAGCCCAGGAACATCTCGCCGTCGCCCTCGCCGACCACCAGCGGGCTGCCCCGGCGGGCGCCCAGCACCAGGCGGTCGTGGCCCTCGATCAGCACGGCCAGGGCGAAGGCGCCGGTCAGGCGATCCAGCGTGGTCTTCAGGGCGGTCAGGGGCTCGTCGCCGGCGGCGATGCGGCTGTCGATCAGGTGGGCGATGACCTCGGTGTCGGTGTCGCTCTCGAAGCGGCGGCCCTCGGCCTGCAGTTCGGCCTTCAGCTCGGCGAAGTTCTCGATGATGCCGTTGTGGACCAGGGTGACCTTGCCGGCCGTGTGCGGGTGGGCGTTGGGCACGTTGGGGACGCCGTGGGTGGCCCAGCGGGTGTGGCCGATGCCGACGGTGGCGCTCAGGGGCTCGGCGGCGACAACCTCCTCAAGCGCCTTGATCTTGCCCTTGGCCCGCCGGCGCTCGACGCGATCGCCGACCACGCCCGCGATGCCGGCCGAGTCGTAACCCCGGTACTCCAGCCGCTTGAGGCTCTCGATCAGCCGCTCGGAGACGGAACTCTTGCCGACAATGCCGATGATGCCGCACATGCTGGATCGTCCTGTTTCACCGAGTAAACGAAGGCGCCATTAGCACCGCCCGGCCATACCGGGGCATGAAAATGCGTTGCAGACTGTTGCGTTAAGACTTCTCCCCAAGAAACAGACCGTCGCCAAAAGTTTGTTGGCGAACGGCGTGCGGGATGCAAAACCCGCTGCGTAAGAGGGACTTATGGCCAAACGCTCCTATTTCGGCACCGACGGCATCCGCGGCCGGGCCAACAGCCATCCGATGACGGCGGAGGTGGCGCTGCGCGTCGGGTTAGCAGCAGGGAAGTTGTTCCGCACCGAGGCCGACCGCCGGCACCTGGTGGTCATCGGCAAGGACACACGCCTGTCCGGCTACATGATCGAGCCGGCCCTGGTCGCCGGCTTCACCAGCATGGGCATGGACGTGCGTCTGTTCGGGCCGCTGCCGACCCCCGGCGTGGCGATGATGACCCGCTCGATGCGCGCCGACCTGGGCGTGATGATCAGCGCCAGCCACAACGCCTTCTCGGACAACGGCATCAAGCTGTTCGGACCGGACGGCTACAAGCTCAGCGACGCCCGCGAGCTGGAGATCGAACGGCACATGGACGAGGGCCTGCAGGAGAACCTGGTCGGCCCGACCGAGCTTGGCCGGGTGCGGCGGATCGACGACGCCCAGGCCCGCTACGTCGAGATCGCCAAGGCGACCTTCCCCAAGGCGCTGAACCTCAACGGGCTTCGCGTCGTCATCGATTGCGCCAACGGCGCCGCCTACAAGGTGGCGCCGGACGTGCTGTTCGAACTAGGCGCCGAGGTCATTCCGATCGGGGTGGAGCCGAACGGCTTCAACATCAACGAGCTGTGTGGTTCGACCCATCCGCAGACGATGAGCGCGGCGATCAAGGAATACCGGGCCGACATCGGCATCGCCCTGGACGGCGACGATGGCCATGATCTGGTCGCCGTCGACAACCGCGCCGGTCTCGTCGCAGATGGTCACCCGGTCGGCGTCGCCGTCCAGGGCGATGCCGATGTCGGCCCGGTA
>SDZP01000145.1 GCA_004144935.1 Caulobacteraceae bacterium
GTCCTGATGCGCGCCCCTCTTCTCGCCCTCCTGGCCCTGGCCGGCGCGTTCGGCCTGTCGGCCTGCGCGACGACGCCGATGGTCGAGCCGGTGGCCAGCATGGACACCCTGCAGGCGCTGCAGACGTCCGGCCTGGCCCCGATCCGGGTCGGCGCCTTCAAGCCGGATGCGGCGCTGCCGCCCGGCAAGGACCGGTCGATCAACTCGCGGGCCTCGACCATCAAGCCGCCGACGGGCAAGTCGTTCGCCGCCTATCTGGGCCAGACGCTCGAGGCCGAGCTGAAGGGTGCCGGAAAGCTGGATGCCGCCTCGCCCCTCGAGGTCACCGGCTTTCTGACCGAAAGCACGCTGGACAGCGCCGGGTTCGTCACCGCCAACGGCGCGCTCGCCGCCCGGTTCGTGGTCACGCGCGGCGGCGCCGTGGTCTACGACAAGGTGCTGCGGGTCGAAGCGACCTGGGATTCCAACTTCATCGGGGCCATCGCCATTCCGGCGGCGATCAACAACTACAATGCCCTCTACCCGAAACTGGCCCGGGCCCTGTTGCAGGATCCGGACTTCGTGGCGGCCACCAAGGGCTAGCCGGCGCCGGCCCGCCCGGCCGGCTCAAGCATCCGCCGCATGATCGGCAGGGCCTCGTCCATCATGCCGCCGACGTAACCGGCGAACGAGGCCGGCGCCAGGTCGATGGTCCAGGTGACCCGGGCGCCGGCGGGCGCGGCGGCGACTTCGAAGGCGGCGCTGTAGCTGCGGAACGGGCCCTCGGGGATGGCGTAGACCAGGCGGCGGAGGGTGTCGTCGCGGGAGATGAAGGCCTCGCGGGCGACGACGCCGGTTGCGAAGGTGACGATGCGGTCGGAGCCGTCGAGCGCCAGCGCGGTCAGGAACCCCGGGACGACGCGTGTGTGGACGGCGCCGAAGTCCGCGATGGCGTCCCAGACGGCGGCGGGATCGGCGGCAAGATCGGTCTGGCGGCGTACGGTGGCGCCGGAGGGGGCGAGGGGCATGTCAGGGTCCATGGCGAGGCGGCTTGTCGAGCCGGACCATGGCGTCGGCGGTGCTGCGCGTCTGGCGGTTTCCGGACGGTATCGCCTGGCTCTTCAGGGACTCGCGGTCTCGCCGACCGGCGCCCAGCTTCGGCTCTCGCCGCGGGCCTCGCCGTAGCGGGCGGCCCGGCGGCGGCGAAGGGCGTCATGCAGGCCATCGGCCAGGCTGAGAATCTGATCGTCGTCGCAGAGGGCGATGGCCGTGGCCAGCTGTTCGCGAAGGCGCTCGAAAGCCTCGGGCTGCAACTGATGATGACGGACGCTCACGACATGCCTCCTCTCGTTGAAAATACAATGAGGAAAGGCTCGGCGGGTTCCGAATTATCTATGGTTTACGAGAGGTTACCAGGCAGCTTTGGCAGGCCGGCCAGCAGGGCGGCCGGACTCAGGGCGACGGCGCGGGGCCAGGCGCGGACCGCCCAGAGAACGGCGACCGGGGCCAAGACGGCGATCAGCGCCAGCTTGACGAGGATCAGCCCGTCAGGGGCCAGGGCGACGACGCGATCGATGCAGGCGAGGACGAAGGGGACGAAGCTGGCCGAACGGTCCTCGAAATCGCCGACCGTTTTGAAGTGGGCGTTGTCGATCAGCAGGGTCGCGCCCTTGCGGGTGGTGAGTTCGAAGATGTGGCGCCAGCGTTTCCAGCGGGTCGGGGCGAAGGCGGCGCGCACCGCCCCGACGTCCTTCCACAGCAGGGTCAGGCTGTCGCCGCCGGGCCGTGTCCAGATCAGGCAGTCGTCCTCGACCCGCCAGACGTGCTCGCCCCTTTCGAAGGCGTTGTCACGTTTGGAAAAGGTCGTGGTCATGACGCCTGCCGTGAACTTCGCGGCCCCCGCGGCCTTCGTCGTCACCTTGCGGCGCACCCTGATACGCCGCGCCTCCCGAAAAGGGGGGAGCGGTGCTTGCGGGGCGTCAAACGAGCGTTCAACATGTCCCCAAAAGTGGGGGGATGCCGCGTTCCATGGCCGACAAGAGACATTCGGGCTGGCGCCTCGCCGCCTTCGCGGCCCCGGCGATTCCGCTGTCGGCCATGCTGCTGCCGATCACCATCTATCTGCCCAATTACTACAGCAAGGAGCTGGGGGTGAACCTGGCGGCGGTGGCGGCCGCCGGGGTGCTGATCCGGCTGTTCGACCTGGGGTTCGACCCGGCCTTCGGCTACCTCATCGACCGGGTGCGCACGCCGCTTGGCCGTTTTCGGCCGTGGGTGCTTCTCGGCACGCCGGTCGCGATGCTGGCCATCTACAGCCTGTTCATGGCCAAACCGGGGGTCGGGGCGATCTACCTGACCTTCTGGCTGATCATCGTCGGCATCGGCCAGTCGATGGCTCAGCTCAGCATGATGGCCTGGGCCTCTCAGGCCGCCACCCTCTATCATGAGCGATCGCGAATCTACGGCTGGTGGCAGGCGATGACCGTGGCCGGCATGCTGTTCATCCTCACCCTGCCGGTGATCGTCGGCAAGATGGGCGGCACGGACGCGGCCGGCGTCCACGCGATGGGCTGGTTCGTCATCGCCGCCCTGCCGCTGGCCGTCGGCCTGGCCCTGCTGGCCATGCGCGAGCCGGTCAGCGTCAACGTCGACCACCACATCAACTGGCGTCACTACTGGGCGATGATCCGCGAGCCGGCGGTGCTGCGGGTGCTGGCCACCGACATCATCATCAGCACCGCCCCGACCGTGGCGGGGACGCTGCTGTTCTTCTACTTCGAGTCCGTGCGGGGCTACGGACGGCCGGAAACGGCGCAGCTGCTGCTGTTCTATTTCGTCGGAGCCCTGGTCGGGGCGCCGATCTGGACACGCCTGGCCAAGGTGATCACCAAGCACCGGGCCCTGGCGGTCGCCGCCCTCTGCTACGCGGTGGTGCAGGTCGGCGTGCTGTTCGCGCCGGGCGGGCCCCTGGTCAGCATCATCGTGATGTTCGTCGCCGGCCTGCCGTTCTCGGCCGGCAGCATCCTGTTGCGCTCGATGATGGCGGATGTGGCCGACGTGGTGCGGTTGCGCACTGGGGCCGACCTGTCGGGCATGCTGTTCTCCCTGCTCAGCGGCACGATCAAGATCGGCACCTCGGTCGCCGTGGGGGTCAGCCTGTTCACCCTGGACGCGGTCGGCTTCGACGCCAAGGCGGGGGCGGCCAACAGTTCGCTGGCGCTCAACACCCTGAGCGGCCTGTTCGCCCTGCTGCCGGCCGCCCTGGGCGTGCTGGCGGCCTGGATCATCAGCGGCCACAGGCTGGACAAGGCGGCGCACGATGACATCCGCCGGCAGCTGGACGACCTGGACGTCCCGCCGCCGACCCCCGGCGAACTGGGCTGACCGATCCGGAAAGCCGTGCCACAGTGGCGAAAACGCGAGGAAACGCCGCCATGACCCGCTCCAACCTGCTTGAGATCGAGCCCCTGTCGCCGGCCATCGGCGCTGTGCTGCGCGGGGTGAACCTCGCCGAGGAGGCCAGCGACGACCTGATCGGCGACATCCGCGCGGCGTTGCTCAGGCACCAGGTGATCTTCTTCGAGGGCCAGGACTTCAGCCCGACCCAGCAGCGCGACTTCGCCGCCCGCTTCGGCGATCTGCATATCCATCCGCTGTACGACCGGGACGAGGGCCACCCCGAGATCATGGTCATCGACAATCACGTCGATAACCCGACCGACAACAACTTCTGGCACACCGACGTCACCTTCATCGACACCCCGCCGATGGGCTCGATCCTGGCGGCGCGGCAGCTGCCGCCGGTCGGGGGCGACACCATGTGGGCCTCGATGACGGCGGCCTACAAGGCGCTGTCGACGCCGATGCAGAAATTTCTGCAAGGGCTTGAAGCGGTTCACGATTTTTCGTTCGCCTTCACGGCCGACGGCATCGCCGGATCGCAGGCCGGGCGGGAGAAGTATGAAAAGGCGGTGGCGGCCAATCCGCCGGTCACCCACCCGGTGATCCGCAGCCACCCGGAGACCGGCGAGCCCGGCATCTTCGTCAATTCGGTCTTCACCCGGCGGATCAAGGGGCTGCGTCGGGAGGAGAGCCGGGCGTTGATGGCCTTCCTCAACAACCACATCCAGCAGCCGGAGTTCGTCGTCCGCTGGCGCTGGCGGCCCGGCGATGTGGCCTTCTGGGACAACCGCAACACCCAGCATCGGGCGGTGGACGACTTCCTGCCCCACCGGCGCATCATGACCCGGGCGACGGTGCTGGGCGACAAGCCGGTCTTCCGCGCATGACCCGCACGGCAAGCTGTCCCTGCGGCGCCCTGAAGGCCCATTGCGAGGGCGAGCCGGTGGGGGTCAGCGTCTGCCACTGCCTGGAATGCCAGAAGCGCACCGGCAGCGCCTTCGGGGCGCAGGCCCGGTTCAGGGAAGAGCAGGTGACCGTCGAGGGGGCGAGCCATCAGTGGTCGCGGACCGGCGACGAGGGGACCTCCGCCACCTTCGAATTCTGCCCGACCTGCGGCATGACCGTGATGTGGCGCAACGACGCCATGCCCGGTTTCATCGCCGTCACCGTCGGCGCCTTCGCCGATCCGGGCTTTCCGCCGCCGAAACGCGTCGTCTATGAGACCCGGGCCCATCCGTGGGTCGAGGTGCACGGCATCGAGGAGCGCTGGGACTAGCGGCAGGCCGCGACGCAGGCCTTGGCCAGTTCCGCCGCGCCGTCGATCAGCGGAACGGCGAGGTCGGCCGCCGACAACACCAGCGGAACCTCCGTACAGCCGGCGATGATCGCCTCCGCGCCCGGCCGTTCAAGGCCCCCGGCGCAGGCGGCCATCAGGGCGCGCGCCGTTGGTCCGGTGTCGCCGGACTTGATGCGGTAGAGGATGTCCATGAAGGTGGCCTGGGCCTCCTGCGTCGGCAGGACCGGCGCCTTGCCGGCGGCCAGCAGGCGATCGCGGTAGATCTCGATCGCCAGCGAGGTGCCGAGCACGCCGACCCGCCGCGCGTCGCCGACCGCGGCGATGGCGACGTCGATCAGGTCGATGAGGGGCAGGGCGCTGGCCGCGCGGATTTCCTCGGCATGCAGGTGGGCGGTGTTGCAGGGCATGGCCAGCACCTGCGCGCCTGCGTCTCGCAGCCGGACGGCCATGCCGGCCAGAACTGGCCCAGCGGCGCCGTCGCCGAGGTTGCGGTCCGGGACCTGGGGGTTGAGGTCCATCAGGACGCGGATGTGATCCTGGTCGCCGGCGGCGGGCGTGGCGGCCTGCAGCTTGGCGAGGAAGTCGAGGGTGGCGGCGGGACCCATGCCGCCGAGGACGCCAAGCACTTTCACAAAAGACCCGCCTCGAGTTCGAGGTGATAGCCGGCCAGGCCCTGCGCCCCGCCGGTGTGCAGGAAGACCACCGTCTCGCCCTTGAAGGCTCCGGCCTTGCTGAGCGCGATCAGGCCCTTCAGCGCCTTGCCGGTATAGACCGGGTCGAACAGCAGGCCTTCGGTGCGGGCGGCCAGCGCCAGGGCGTCGATCACCGCCTGGTCGATCAGGCCATAGCCCGCCCCGACGTAGTCGCAGTCGGCGACCACCTGTTCGCGCCTGACCCGGCCTTCGTGGCCCAAACGGGCCGCCGTCTCGACGGCAAGCTTGAAGACGTTTTCCTCCTGCCGGGCCTTGGGCGCCCGCACCCCGATTCCAAGCACCGGTATGTCGGCGCCGCTGACCGCGAAACCGGCGACCAGGCCGGCGTGGGTGCCGGCGCTGCCGGTGGCGGTGACCAGCCGGTCGATCTTCAAACCGGTGGCGTTGGCCTGGGCGGCCAGTTCGAGGGCGCAGTCCACGTAGCCAAGGGCGCCGGTGCTGTTGGAGCCGCCGCCTGGGATGACATAGGGCCGCCTGCCCTCGGCCCGCAGCTGATCGGCAAGCGTCGCCATGGCCGCCGTCATGTCGGTGTCGGCCGGCACGGTGCGCATGCGGCCGCCGAGCAGGCGATCCAGCAGCACATTGCCGCTGCCGACGTAATCGGGGCTGCGGTTGCCGGTGCGGTCCTCGAGGATGATCTCGCAGTCCAGGCCGAAGCGGGCGGCGGCGGCGGCCGTCTGGCGCACATGGTTGGATTGCACCGCCCCCTGCGTGATCAGGGTGTCGGCCCCGGCCTCCAGCGCCTCGCCGAGCAGGAACTCCAGCTTGCGGGTCTTGTTGCCCCCGCCCGCCAGCCCCGTGCAGTCGTCGCGCTTGATCCACAGGTCGATGCCCAGCGCCGCCCCCAGGCGCGGCGCCGGCTCAAGCGGTGTCGGCAGGTGGGCGAAGCAGGCGCGGGGAAAGCGGGTGAGGTTCATTTGTAATGCCGCCGTTCTGCGAAACATGATAGTTTGATGACGCTCATAACTCGAACGCTGGGGAGGAAACACAATGCCCAGTAAAATCGCGTTCGCCGCCGCCGCGCTGACGGCAGTCTCCATCATAGCCGCGACGCCGGCCTCCGGCGCGGTGCTTGTCCTCGGGCAGGGCCTGGCCAAGACCTGTTCCGATGCGACCATCGCGGGCCGTGACGACCTGAAGGCCATCGAGACCTGCTCCCTGGCCATCCAGACCCAGGCCATGGGCCACCGCGACCGGGCCGGCACCTTCGTCAACCGGGGCATCCTCAAGCTGCGCCGGTCGTCCTACGACGCCGCCCGGGCCGATTTTGCCGACGCCCTGCGGCTGTCGCCGGACCTGGGCGAGGCCTATGTCAACTGGGGCGCCAGCCTGATCGCCGAGCGTCGCTACGCCGAGGGCCTGTCGGAGATCGACCGCGGCATGGCGCTGGGTGTCGAGGAGCCGGAGAAGGCCTGGTTCAACCGGGCCATCGCCTACGAGGCGCTCGGCGACGCTAGGCAGGCCTATCTGGCCTATCAGCAGGCCGTGGCCCTGGCCCCCGAATGGGCCCCGCCAAAGCTGGAACTGGCCCGCTTCACGGTGACCAGCAAGTGAAAGCCGCGGTTCTGGCGGGAGCCATGCTGCTGCTGGCGGCCGGCTCCGCCAGCGCGTCGGTCCTGGTGCTGGGCGAGGGCCTGGCGCCGGGCTGTTCTAAGGCGGCGTTCAGGGGGCGGTCCGACAAGGCCTCGATCGAAACCTGCTCGCGCGCCCTGGACGAAGCCCTGACCACCCGCGACCGCGCCGGCACCCTGGTCAACCGGGGCGTCATGCAGATGCGCGGCAAGGCCTACATCCCGGCGCTGCGCGACTTCGACGAGGCCATCCGGCTGAGCCCGGACCTCGGCGAGGCCTTCGTCAATCGCGGCGTCCTGCGGATGGCCGACCGTGACTACGCCGGGGCCCTGGCCGAAATCGACCGCGGCATCGCGCTCGGCGTCGATGAACCGGCCAAGGCCTACTTCAACCGGGCGTTGGCGCAGGAGGGGCTGGGCGACGCCAAGGCGGCCTGGCTGGACTACCGCAAGGCGCAGGCGCTGGACCCGGACTGGGACGCGCCGGGCAGGCAGCTGGTGCGGTTTCGGGTGGGGCAGTAGCTGTCCTTCTCCCGCTCGCCGGGAGAAGGTGGCAGCCCGAAGGGCTGACGGATGAGGGCAGCGCCGGCCCGTCCAATCCCGCGCGCTATGGCGCGGTCGGTCCCAGCCTCTTGCCGCTCGCTCTGCCCTCATCCGACCCCTTCGGGGCCACCTTCTCCCGGCGAGCGGGAGAAGGGCGCTGTCGCGCAAAGGATCGCTCCGGCTCCACCCGCGTTCCTGTGGACGCGCCGCGGCTTATCGGGTCACTGTGCGCTCAACGGGTTGGGAGAAGACTTCATGGAATGGCGCGGCGGCCGCCGGGGCGGCAATATCGAGGATCGGCGGGGCATGGGGCCAGGAGCCGCGGTCGGCGGCGTCGGGGTCGTCGGTTTGGTGGCGGCGGCGATCGGCTATTTCGTGTTCGGGATCAGCCCTGAGCAGACCCTCTCGGCCATCGAGCAGGGTGGCCCGGTCTCCCAGCAGGAAGGCCAGCGCGGGACGCCGCAGGACGAGGCCGGCCAGTTCGTCGACGTCATCGAGACCTCGACCACCGAGGTCTGGACGGCGATCTACGCCGCCTCCGGCAAGCGCTACCAGCCGCCGGCCAGCGCCGTGCTCTACGAACAGGCGACGGGCACCGGATGCGGGACCGGCCAGTCGGCGATGGGGCCGTTCTACTGTCCGGCCGACCAGAAGGTTTATCTGGACCTCAGCTTCTGGAACGAGCTGGAGACCAAGTTCGGGGCCAGCGGCGAGTTCGCCCGCGCCTACGTCATCGCCCACGAAGTCGGCCACCATGTGCAGAACCTCGAGGGCGCCATGCAGCAGGCCCAGCGTCAGGGCATGCGAGGCGAGGACAGCGGGGCCGTGCGGCTGGAACTGCAAGCCGACTGCTACGCCGGCGTCTGGGCGGCGCGGGCCGGCACCCAGGCCGGCGGCGGCCTGCGGTTCAACGCCCAGGACATCACCGACGGCCTCGGGGCCGCTTCGGCGGTCGGTGACGATACGATCCAGCAGAAGACGCAAGGCCGCGTGGTGCCGGACGCCTTCACCCACGGCACGGCGGCGCAGCGGATGCGCTGGTTCCGGGCCGGGTATGAGGCGGGCGACCCGGCGGCCTGCAATACGTTCAGCGCGCGGTCGCTGTGACTGAGCACTGACGGACGCCCCTCGTCTCCGTCACCCCAAGACTTGTTCTTGGGGCCCACGGCAGCCTTGTCGACGACCGGCACAATGGAGGCGCGGCCGCGCCTCCACCCCAGATGCCAGGGTTGGCTGAATCGTGGGCCCCAAGAACAAGTCTTGGGGTGACGGCGAAAGGGGAGGGGCCGAAGGCCGCTCCCTATCCACGGATCCGCGCTACTCCGCCGCCGGCCGCAGCGGCTCCTCGTGCGTCACCACCGGATCGATCCGCACGGCATCGCCCTGCTTGACCCGGTCTTCCCAGCGCACGCCCCTGAACAGCAGGTTCCAGATGTTGCCGAACCGGCGCACCAGCGTCTTGGGCGCCGCCAGGGCGGCGGGGGTCAGGAACAGGGTCAGCAGGGTGGAGAAGCTCAACCCCCAGACCACGGCGGCCGACAGCTGGACCCACCATTCGGAGCCCGGCGCCTTGTACTCGAAATGCAGGCCACGGAAGTTGGGGTGCAACTGGAACATCAGCGGCAGCAGGCCGACGACGGTGACGATGGTGGTCAGCATCACGGGCCGGAACCGCTGCACGGCCGAGCGCATGGCCGCCTCGTCGGGCTCGTAGCCCTGTCGCCGAAGCTGGTAGAAGGTGTCGACCAGCACGATGTTGTGGCCGACGACCACCCCGGCCAGGGCGATGACCCCGGTGCCCAGCATGATCACCGAGATGTAGTCGAAGGTGTGGGCGACGTTGGCCACCACCCCCAGCAACACCCCGACCGTCGACAGCACCACCGCCGACAGGGTGACGACGATCCCGTAGAAGCTGTTGAACTGCCACAGCAGGATCACCGCCATCATGCAGAGGGTGGCCAGCATGGCCAGCATGAAGAACTGCGCCGCCTCGGCTCCTTCCTCGTCGGCGCCGCTGAATTTCCAGCGCACGGTCGGGTCGATCGGGGCCTTCTCCAGCCAGGGCCGGAGCTGGGCGATCTTCTGGTTGGCGGCGATGTTGTCGATGGTGTTGGCCTGCAGGACCACCAGGCGCTGGCCGTCGCGCCGCTGGATCGAGGTGACCTGCTGGCTGGGCTTTTCCTTGATGAAGTAGCTGGCCGGCACCGGTCCGAACGGAGTGGTGATCTTCAGCTGTTCGAAGGCGACGAGCTGGACATCCGGG